>JABEUL010000128.1 GCA_013044465.1 Acidimicrobiales bacterium | reverse complement strand
TGGCTAGGCTTGTGCAGATTAGTTCGGTCTAGTAAAGGCAAAAGTAGCGAGATCTTTAGCTAAATACCTGAGCGGGAAGAACTTTTGGTTACAGTTACGGAGCAAAAAACAAAGCATAATTGGGAAAATCACTTCCTTAAAACCTCAATCCAGACAAGGCTAATTGTGAAATATCCATTATCTAGCTGGCACTTTCAATGATTATTATGATTAATTAGAAAGAGTCCCGTGCATATCAGTCTTGAAATCCTTGAAAATATTAATTGGGCCTAGATGTTCCCTTCGTTACCCAAATTAGCATTGTACGATGATACGTAACTTGTCATTTTCCTTTGTGTGCGCAGATCATACTGCCTACCCCATACAATTGTAAAAGAGATGCCTCTGACACAAGTTGCCCTTATTCATACAGCAAGAAGAGAAGGTGGTGCATTAACGAGAGTTGAATTTTGGCGATCAGCATTGCATGCCAATGATATTGAAATTATCGAGTTCGATCTTAGCCATCCCACTTTTTTTGAGATTTTTCGAGGTCTTCCTCGGCTAATCCAGGTTATCAGAGGAAATCAATCACCAGAGTGTCTCGCATACAAGAGGCCACGTGGGTTAAAAGGACGCAAAGATATCGATGCAGTAATTGTTCTCACAATAAGGGCTTTTGACTCCATTGAGTGTGAGCTTGGCATTCCGATAATTCTCGATTATGTGGACCACTTAAGCAAAAACTACATTAATCGATCGGAACTCGTTTCCAATGCAAGTCGCAAACTTCTTTGGAAAATCCTTGCAAAGCTCACTTCTAGAGTTGAGGGAAGACTCCGCCACGGGGATCAAATTACCCCTTTAGCAGCTGGCTATCGTGATTCTCAGGCCCTAAATGCGATATTCGTGCCATCATCTGCGCCAACTTTTGTAGAAACGAATTATTCTTCAAACATCAGCTCTCCGCCAACGTATGATTTGCTGTTTTTTGGGAACATGGACTACGAGCCAAATATTTCCGTCCTTCGTTATTTGGCTAGCGGTGCCTGGCAAGAGATACTGGATCTAAGACCTGGCACTTCCCTCTGCATCGCAGGTCGACGTCCAACTAATGAAGTTAAAAAATTGTGCTTGACTTTAGGAGCAACTTTTATCGAGAACTTTCCTGATGTAGTTGCCCTTGCCCAAAGTGCTCGCCTCTCTATCTGCCCGATTAGCGCCGCCACGGGGATCCAAAATAAGGTATTGGAAGCAGCAGCCGCTTCCTTGCCACAAGTAATTTCATCCCAGGTTGCCGAAGGCCTTGACCCGCTTTTTCCAATCACGGTTTCAAGTGAGCAAGATTTTCCAAGAACCTGCGTAGACTTACTAGACAATCCACAAAGATCCAAGCAAATTGCCAAAGAAAGTTACGACTACCTAGTTGAGCACTACTCCTTATCATTGCTTTCAAAAAAAGTAGGCCAGATTATGTTGGATGCTTGCAATTGAGGCAAATTAATACGTTAGTTTTGTGTATTGTCCGTTAGACAATTTATTAGCAATGACGAATATCCGAGGCTTTGTTCAGCACAGGGGTATCTCCGTTGCTCCATCTTCTCTGAGCACCTCATCATTCGAGGTATTCACTTAAGAGAATTCATTGTCAAGCTAGAATCCTGGCTCCGCCTAAGGCGAGGACGAATAAGGCTTCGGTTGGAATTGCAAGTTTGGTGTATGAACTAGCCCAACTTTTATCAATTGCTGTTCCAATCACTCTCATTACAAATACGCTTGTGGCAAAGATGCACATTCCAGTCAGTGCAGGTAGAGTCATGTGTCTATACATCAGGTATCCCATAAAAACAGAAAGTCCAACCGAAAGGGCACCATAATAGCATCTGACTTCAGTTTTGCCAGTTGGGGCACTCCATTCCAAATCAAAGTTCTTTATTAAAGCAGGTCTTACAATCATTCCAATTCCAAAACCTAAAAAGTAAAGGATTGAAGCGCCAACGGCGATATGTGCAATAGTCATCAACCTAGATACTATTGGCTATTTCAGCCTTATGCGCGGAATATGTATTTAGGCACCTCGTTTTTGATTCATAATTTATTTCTGCAGTTCTTTCGATTGACACACTAAAAGAGTTTCAAATAGCAAAGTTTTCACAACTTTAATGAACTCGCTGGGCCGCTTCATTCCGAGCAGCAAACCTGTGACAAGCGTAGGAATAATGGAAATGTAGATATCAGATTTTTTCCAATAGGTTTGAGCATATCTGAGTGTGCCATGCCACCATTCAAACTCCCTATTCCAGCTATTTTCTGACGACTTGCCCCCAAAGTGCGTGGCCCAAATGCCTGGCAGCGCCACAATGTCCCAACCCTTTAGAGCAAGGCGCTTGCATAAGTCTAAATCTTCACCATATAAAAAGTAACCTTCGTCAAATCCGCCAACACTTTTGAAGGCCTCAGTTCGCATTAATACCGCCACAAATGCGAGACTTTGCACCTCGATAGGCTTGTTTGGGATGCGCTCAACATGGTCGGAGAGTGGCTTTATCGTGCTTGCCATCTTTCTAACAAGCGAGAAAGCCAGAAGTCTTTTTAGACTAAAAGCTCTTCCCCAGAGATGAACGGGTTTGATTAATATGCCCTGGCTTCGTTCTGGATCGCCTGATTGCGAGTTTATAATTACACCTTGGCAGCACGCAACTTTAGGGTGATTTTCCAAAAATGAAATGGCGCCTTCAACAGAATTGCCTTCAACTCTTGCATCAGGGTTCAAAATTAAGGTATACGGTTTGGATACACTCTGAAACGCTCTATTTTGACCTGAACCGAAACCAAGATTTGCTTCACTTATAACTACTTCGGCACCCAATGACTTCGCATGTTGACCGGATCCATCCTGACCGTGATCAATAACGATAATCTTGCCAAGATTACCCATTGTTTTAATGGGCTCAAGAGCCGACTCAATATCGCCCACAGAGTTATAGCAAACTACTGTAACGTCCAGAGCTAAATCATCGCTTGTGTTTTCATTTCCAATACTCACTTCTTTAATTATTGTCCATATCCCTCTTTTAGTTTCCCAAAACCACAAAAGAGATGAGCCTTCAATTATTTTATTGGGTTTATTTGGCTTCTTTAAGAGTTAGCTGGCCGCGAGAAATTAACTAAATAGTCAGGAAGTTTGCCGTTACTATTTCCACTTGGGATGGGATCTGAATACCCCCACTCTATTGGAATCTGTCCTGACCAGTAGTCAAGTTCAATATCCTCTGGCTCTTCTTTTGGCTCACCTATTCGGATCTTGGCTGAGGCCTCCATGATTTCATATCGAACTACTCGGGTAGCTTTTAGCTCAGAGCGTGAAGGTGGTCGGGTGTCGTTAGAACGATTTGGAACAATATGGTTCAAAATCGTCTCTAATGCTAACTTTTTCTCTTCGACATCTTCTACAGGCATCACCGTGCCAAACGATACTACTGAACGATAATTTATTGAATGGTGAAAAGCTGATTTTGAAAGAACTAATCCGTCTATCAAAGTGACAGTCACAGAAACTGTGGCATTTTTCTTAGACTCGGCGAGAGCGAAGTTTGCGCTAGCTCCATGTAAATAAAGCGCGTCACCTCTTCGTCCATATCCAGTTGGGATAACGTAGGGAGTGCCATTTGCAATAAATCCAAGGTGGCAGACAAAACCTTCATCGAGAATCCGATAAATTGAATCCCTATCGTAGTGGGCACGATCGGCAAGACGTTTGACCTTTGTGTGTGAATAAGGTCCAAGATTTTCTGAGTTGTCGGGCGGGTACATCTAATAAATAATACATTAATGGCAAACTGAGTAAAAACTGCATTCAAGTCATGACTTGGTAAGTTCCAGTTTCGAACCTTCTTGATTCTGTTTTCCATTTGCTGACACTTTGACAATAATTTCATCACCTTCTGAAAACTTGCCCTCCAGAAGTTCCATTGCAAGAGGATCACCAAGTTCCCTCTGAATGACTCTCTTTAGAGGCCTTGCACCATAAATTGGATCATACCCAAGGTCTCCCAGAAGCTCCTTGACATCTTCGTCAACCTTCATCGTGAGCCTCCTGGCAAAAAGTCGTCCCCTGAGTGCATCTAATTGAATATCCACTATTTCTGATATGTCATCCCTTGTTAATGAGGTGAATTTAACTATCTCATCGATTCGATTTAAAAACTCTGGCTTGAAGAAATCAGAAGGATCTCCTGGCAGGTTAGAGGTCATTATTATCACAGTATTTGAAAAATCTACCGTCCTTCCTTGTCCGTCAGTCAGTCGACCGTCGTCTAGAAGCTGCAAAAGCGTGTCAAATACATCCGGATGAGCTTTTTCAACTTCATCAAATAAAACAACGGCATATGGTCTTCGTCTGATGGGTTCGCTTAGTTGACCACCTTCTTCGTAGCCGACATATCCAGGAGGAGCCCCAATAAGTTTTGCAACAGAGTGCTTTTCACTGTACTCACCCATATCAATTCGCATAATGGCTTTTTCGTCATCGAATAAAAATGAGGCCAGTGTTTTAGCCAGTTCAGTTTTCCCAACACCAGTTGGGCCCAAAAAGAGGAAAGAGCCAATCGGTCTGCTGGGATCAGATAGTCCAGCTCTTGATCTTCTGATTGCATTAGCAACTACTCTCACTGCGTCGTTTTGTCCAACTACTCTTTGATGCAACACGTCTTCCATTCGAACTAACTTGTCAACTTCGCCTTCTAGCAAGCGGGTGACTGGAACACCGGACCATTTGCTGACAACTTCTGCCACATCTTCAGCGTCTACTTCTTCTTTCAACATCACGCCATCAGCTTGCAGCTTCGACAAAACTGCAGCTGCATCCGCTGATTTCTTCTCTAATGCCGGAATTTCTCCATACCTGATGGCGGCAGCCACTTCAAGTTCACCATCTCGTTCATGTCTGTCAGCTTCAGATCTTTTGCCTTCGAGTTCTTCTTTCAAGGCACGAATTGTAGAAATGGCTTCCTTTTCGCCTTGCCATTTGGCAATCATGGCATCTGCTTGTTCTTGAAGGTTTGCCAACTCTTCTTTGAGTCTTTCAAGTCTTTCTTGAGATGCGTTATCAGTTTCCTTGTTTAAAGCTACTTTTTCAATTTCTAGTTGGCGCATTCGTCTCGTAACCACGTCAATTTCAGTTGGCATGGAGTCAATTTCGATCCTAAGGCGGCTTGCTGCTTCGTCCATCAAGTCAATAGCCTTATCAGGCTGAAAGCGACCAGTGATGTATCTATCACTAAGCACAGCAGCAGCTACCAGGGCAGCATCTTGAATCCGGACACCGTGGTGCACTTCGTAGCGCTCTTTTAACCCTCTTAGAATTGCTATTGTGTCCTCTACATTGGGAGGCCCCACCATAACGGGTTGAAAACGTCTCTCTAGTGCTGCATCTTTTTCTATGTATTTGCGATATTCATCAAGGGTAGTGGCGCCAATGAGACGCAGCTCACCTCTGGCCAACATGGGCTTAATCATGTTCCCAGCATCCATCGCACCTTCAGCTGCACCAGCTCCAACTATTGTATGAAGCTCGTCAATAAAAGTTATTATCTCGCCTTCACCACTTGTAATCTCAGCAAGTACTGCTTTAAGCCTTTCTTCAAACTCGCCCCTGTATTTCGCTCCAGCCACCATGGAACCAAGATCAAGTGCGATTACTCTCTTGTGACGGAGACTCTCAGGCACATCTCCTTCTACAATCCTTGCCGCAAGTCCTTCAACTATTGCCGTTTTCCCAACCCCTGGTTCCCCTATTAATACTGGATTGTTTTTAGTTCGTCTAGAAAGGACTTGAATGACACGACGTATTTCTTCATCTCTGCCGATTACTGGATCTAGTTTCCCTTTCCGAGATGCATCAGTAAGATCACGCCCAAATTTTTCAAGCGCCTGATAGGAGGACTCGGGATCTTGGCTGGTCACCCGGTGAGCTCCTCTTATTTGGCGCAATGCACTTAGAAGTGTCTCTTTATCAGTTCCCAATTTATCGGCTAACACCAACAAGATATGCTCAATCGATAAATAGTCATCGCCTAGATCTTGTCTCAGTGAGTTGGCTTGATTTAAAGCCTCAACGAGACTCCTTCCAATTCGAGTATCGTCGCTTCCGTAGGCTTTGGGAATCTTTGAAAGCTTCTCTAGAAGTGAGTTTCTTATAGCAATCGGATCAAGGCCCGCTCCATGACATAGAGGGATTGCAAGTCCACTATCTTGCCCAAGTGCTGCAATCAAAATATGTTCAGGGGTGACCTCGGCATGATGTGACTCCCTTGCCAGATCAGTCGCGCTTGCTAGTGCCTCTTGGGTTTTTAAAGTAAATGTTCTCGGGTCTAAAGCCATCATCCACCTCTCAGTCTCTTCTTCTGACATCCCGGTTCGAGTGGTGAGGAACTAGCCACTGATTCAGAGGCACCAAGTCTCTTCGGTACTTCTTGTGTGTGTCCTCTACGGCTCGACGGGAAACAACTTTTATTGCTTCGATGTCATTCCTTAGTGATTCAATCTCGCGCTCAAGATCTAAAACTCTTTTGACACCTTCTAGATTTAGACCTTCAGAAGTGAGCTCTTGGATTCTTCGCATCATAGCCACATCCCGCTCGGAGTATCGTCTCGATCCACCTGATGTTCGAGAAGGATCTAAAAGGCCCTTCCGTTCGTATATCCGAAGTGTTTGGGGATGTACTCCTGCCAACTCGGCAGCAACGGAAATCACATAAACGGCATGCCCTGGTGAGATCGTGGCAACAAATGTCTCTCGCTTTGCCTTTTTATTTTCTTGCGCTGGATTGGTGGCGTTGTTTCCTTGGGATAATCCATTATTATCCATCATTAACTACCTTGCCTTTCCCCGCTCTTAGTTCCTTCGAGGAACTCTCTTGGAGATGGGAGGTCCTTCAAGGTTTCTCCATATGCAGCCAGAGCATCTCGTTGTGAATCAAGAAGCGCCTTGGGAACGTCAACTTCAACTGTTACTAAGAGGTCGCCCTGTGAAGCACCAACTTTAAGACCCTTGCCTCTCACTCTTAAGGTCTGGCCGCTCTTAGTTCCAGGCGGGATCTTAAGGGTCACGGTCTCACCTAGAAGTGTAGGAACAACAATATTGGTGCCAAGTACGGCCTCTACATAAGTAATCGGAATAACAAGGGTGAGATTTTTTCCTTTTCTTCCAAAAATACTGTGAGGAAGAACTGAGACACTGACGTAAAGATCTCCATTTGGACCTCCATTTTTCCCCGGCAACCCTTTTCCTTTTACCCTTACCTTGCTTCCTTTATCTACTCCTTGAGGGATACGAACCTTGACAGTGCGCGACCTGTGGTCAACGCCAGTGCCGTGACAAGTTATGCAAGGATTAGTTATCTTCATTCCTTTGCCACCACACTCCGAGCAAGTCTGTGCGAGGGAAAACATCCCATGATCATCCTGGACCATGCCAGTGCCGTGGCAACGAGTACACACCTCAGGACTGGTCCCAGGGGCAGAACCCGATCCCTGGCATGTGGCACACCTAAATGGTTCTAAAACATTTACTGAGGCTGTGACTCCAGATGCGGCGTCACTAAAAGAAATGGTTACTTCGGCTTCAACGTCGCCTCCCCTTTGTGGGCCTGCACCTCTGCTCCAAGAAGACCTGCCACTGCTATTTCTGGAAGCACCTTGATTAAATAGACCTCCGAATATGTCTCCGAGGTCATCGAGCCTAAATGACGACGAGCCAGCTGGTCCAGCTCCCGTGAGGGGGTCAAGCTTTCTAATCTCATCGTACTCCTTACGCTTTTTTGAATCAGAAAGCACATCATTAGCTGCAGTTACTTGCTTGAATTTCTCCTCGGAACCTGGGTTGATATCAGGGTGAAGCTCCTTTGCTAGTTTCCTATAAGCGCGAGCTATGTCTTTGTCAGATGCAGTTTCTGCAACTCCCAATACTTTGTAATAGTCATTCTCAAACCACTCGCGCTCAGGTGCCATTAGTGACTACCCTCTCACCGTAACCATCGCCGGTCGAAGAACCTTGCCTCTCAAGCTGTAGCCGGATCGATAAACTTCCACCACCGACGGTGTAATGCTTTTCCCTTCAGAAGCATCGTCACCTTCTGTAACAGCATTGTCTCCGTCGGTTTTATCCATATCTAAGTGTGCTACGGCTTCATGCTTTCCAGGATCAAACGGTTCTCCAGGCTCGCCTAACTTCTCAAGTCCCTCTTTTGCAAGAACCTCGTGCAACACAGAGGCCACTTTGGCAATTCCCTCAGTCTTGGGGTCTTCGGGTGACACTATTGCATGAGTAACGGCAAGATCTAGCACATCTAGGACAGGCAAAAGCCTTTCGATAAGCGACACATTTGCCCGCTCTCTTAGGTCTGACTCTTGCCTTTGTACTCTCTTTCGATAGTTTTCAAAGTCTGCTTGCAGCCTCTGCAATGTCAAAAGAATCTCTTCTTTTTCAGCAATAACTTCACTAAGTGTGCTTTCTACATCCCCTTCAACAATCTCAGCAGCAGAAAACTCCGGATCGGACTCGCTGTCAAAATCAAAATCTACATCAACATCGTCCGCTTCGGGCTTAGCCGATTCTTCATTTGCTTCTCCGTTAGGGCCTCTTGGATCTTCGACATTGTCTCCCGATGAACCTTGAGTCACCATTACTCCTGCTCCTCAACAATCTCGGCGTCAACTACGTCATCGTCATGAGTCTCACCAGTGGGTCCAGATTGGGTGCCTGGGTCACTCGCTTGATAGAGTTTGGTTCCCAACTCTTGGCTTAGTTTGGAGAGTTGTTCGGTGGCATCTTTAAGCGCCTCCATGTCTTGGCCCTCCAAAGCCTCTTTGGTCTTTGAGATGGCTTGTTCCACCGGCTCTTTATCGGCATCAGCAAGTTTTTCTCCCTGATCCCTTAGAAGTTTTTCGGTTTGGTAAACAAGACTATCGGCATTGTTTCGAATCTCAGCTTCTGCCCGACGTCTTTTATCATCATCGGCGTGGGACTCAGCATCTTTGATCATTCTTTCTATGTCTTCTTTTGGAAGCGAAGACTGCCCTGAAATCGTCATTGACTGCTCTTTGCCCGTTGCCCTGTCCTTAGCTGAAACATGCACGATTCCGTTTGCATCAATATCAAAGGTCACCTCAATTTTAGGGATTCCTCTAGGTGCCGGGGGCAGGTCCACCAACTGGAATGTGCCTAAGGTCTTGTTATACATAGCCATCTCTCGCTCACCTTGGAGTACGTGAACCTCGACAGAGGGCTGATTATCATCAGCGGTAGTAAATACTTGGGAGCGCTTAGTGGGAATTGTTGTGTTTCTCTCAATGAGCTTTGTCATTACTCCACCTTTGGTTTCAATTCCAAGTGAAAGCGGTGTGACATCTAAAAGAAGAATGTCTTTGACCTCTCCTTTTAATACTCCGGCCTGCACTGCGGCCCCAACGGCGACAACTTCGTCTGGATTGACGCCTTTGTGAGGCTCCTTGCCTGTTATTGATTTAACTAGATCCTGTATTGCTGGCATTCTCGTAGATCCTCCGACGAGTATGACATGGTCAATATCTTTAGATGTAAGCCCAGCATCTTTAATTGCTTGCTCAAAGGGTCCCTTTGTGGCTTCTGCCAAATCGGAAGTGATCTCTTGAAACTTAGACCTGGTTAGTTTGATGTCCAAGTGCTTCGGGCCATCAGAAGTAGCAGTGATAAAGGGCAAGTTAATAGTTGTCTCTTGAACTGCAGACAGTTCAATTTTGGCTTTTTCCGCAGCCTCTTTTAATCTTTGTAGCGCCATTTTGTCACTTGAGAGATCGACACCTTCAGTATCTTTGAAGGTCTTTACCAGCCAGTCAATGACCCTTTGATCCCAGTCGTCCCCACCAAGTTTGGTATTCCCCGAAGTTGATTTCACTTCAAATACACCTTCACCGATCTCCAATACAGAGACGTCAAAGGTTCCTCCTCCAAGGTCAAATACGAGTACTGTCTGGTCACTTCTTTCTTTGTCAAGTCCGTATGCAAGTGCAGCAGCAGTTGGTTCGTTCACAATTCTAAGAACCTCTAGACCTGCAATTTGTCCGGCTTCTTTGGTCGCAGTTCTCTGCGCATCGTCGAAATAAGCCGGCACCGTGATAACAGCCTGATTCACCTTGTCACCCAGGAAAGCTTCAGCATCTGCTTTAAGTTTCATCAGAATTCTCGCAGAGATCTCCTGAGAGGTATAGGCCTTTCCATCGATATCGATACTCCAGTCCGTCCCTATATGACGCTTAACAGACCTAATCGTCCGATCAGGATTTGTAATTGCCTGGCGTTTTGCAACTTCTCCTACTAGGACTTCGCCCGTCTTTGAAAAACCAACCACACTTGGCGTTGTGCGCGCACCTTCTGCATTGGGGATAACTGTGGGCTCACCTGCTTCTAGGACGCTCACAACTGAGTTCGTGGTCCCTAAGTCAATTCCGACTGCCTTTGGCATCTGTGCCTCCGTTCCTTCCATTTCAACCCAATGGCAACCTGCCACCGGCTTTCTTATAGTGGTCATTATAGCAAAGTTGAGTGCCTTATTGTCAACTTGATGCGATTTTTGGGTCAAGTTGTTTAAATTGGGTCTTTGGCCCCAATTCTCACATTCTTTTGCAAGTAGGGTCTATTCTTCTAACATGGCAAAACTTATTCTCATCCGCCACGGTCAAAGCGAGTGGAATGCGCAAAACAGGTTCACTGGATGGACAGATGTTGATTTGAGCACACAAGGTGAAGCCGAGGCTCGATCGGCCGGCAGATCACTTGTCGATGCCGAAATAGTCCCCGATATTGTCCATACCTCGGTCTTAAAGAGAAGCATTCGAACAGCCTCAATTGCTTTAGAGGAGATGGACCTTTCCTACCTTCCGATTTTTAGAAGTTGGCGACTAAATGAGCGCCATTACGGCAAATTACAGGGACTTAATAAAAAAGAGACAGCAGACAAGTACGGAGCTGACCAGGTCAAATTATGGAGAAGAAGCTACGACATCCCACCAGAGGCACTTGAAGAAAGTGATGAGAGGCACCCAATTCACGACGTAAAGTACAAAATGCTGCCCAAAGATGCACTTCCTGCAACCGAATGTCTAAAAGATGTTGTTTTTCGCATGATCCCTTTCTGGCAAGACGAAATAGCTCCGGCTCTTTTGGATGGGAAAAATGTGCTGGTAGTAGCTCACGGCAACAGCAATAGGGCACTTTTGAAGCACTTAGAAAATATCTCTGACCAAGAAATTGTGGATATTGATATTCCGACCGGAGTTCCTCGTGTATACGACTTTTCAAAAACCCTAGAGCTTCAAAGCGTCTCTTATATTGGAGATCCAGAAGCAATATCTAAAGCAAGCCAAGCCGTAGCAAAGCAGGCTGGTTAGCAAACTTTCTACAACTTCATCTTCAATATTTGTTTACATAGCGGTAACACAAATGTGACTTTGGCGAAACACCCGTAGCTCAGAATATAAATAATCCTGGTCGGCAGGGCACGCCGTGTACTCCGGATCCAGGTATTTATTAAAAGGAAGAAAGGAGCACACGGAGTGATCGCTACAATCGCTTACTCTCCATATCCGAGTTGGCTCAATCCGGGCGACAATACGTGGCAGCTAGTCTCTGCCACTTTGGTCGGTTTGATGAGTCTTCCGGGTTTGGTCGTCTTATATGGCGGAATAGTCCAAAAGAAATGGGCCATAAATACCATGCTCATGGCATTTACCGGTTTTTCACTAGTCCTAATTGTTTGGGTCCTTTGGGGCTACAACATGGGCTTTGGGAATCCGGTTGGGTCAGCAGGTGGAAGTGGCATCATGCACTTTTTCAGGGACATGGTCGGAATGCCACACCCGATAACCAGCCACTATGCCGAGCAAAACCAGGCAGTGTCAGGAGCTCAAACTCTTATTCCGTTCCACTACCCAACCGCGACACTTGCATACTTCCAGTTTGTCTTTGCCGCAATTACCCCGCTATTGTTCCTAGGTTCTGTCATAGGCAGAATTAAGTTCAAAGCCTGGCTGCTTTTAGTGCCACTGTGGTGCACATTTATATACTGCGTTGATGCTTTCTTGCTCTGGGGCGGTGGATATTTTGCATCTGAAGGTGCGGTTGACTACTCCGGTGGATACGTTATTCACCTTTCAGCTGGTGTCTCTGGCTTTGTTGCCGCTTGGGTTCTTGGACCTAGGCTGAAAAGAGATCGTGAGCACGGAGTTCCGAATAACTTGTTCATGGCAGCTCTTGGAGCTGGCATCCTATGGTTAGGTTGGAACGGGTTCAACGGTGGTGACACCTTCTATGCTGGAACTGACGCTGCTGCTGCTGTTCTGAACACCAATGTGGCAACTGCTACTGCCCTTCTTACATGGTTGATAATGGACATGGGCTTTTCAAAGCAGAAGAAGCCGACACTCTTAGGTGCAATAAACGGAATGATCTGTGGATTAGTGGCAATTACCCCATCTGCTGGTTGGGTTGATGGCTATGGTGCGATCATTGTTGGATTTGTGGCTTCGTTTGTAGTTTGGTTTGCTTGGAACTTCCTTTCTAAAGTCAGGCCATTTTCCAAGGTTGACGACGCCCTGGGTGTAATTTACACACACGGTATTGCGGGACTACTTGGAGGCTTGATGGTTGGCTTCCTGGCTGATCCGGGAATGATTGAATACGGAGCTTCTGGAACGGCCAGTTTTGCCACAGGAGGAGGTGGTGTTACGCCATTTTCGGTCAACGGACTTTTCTACGGCGGTGGTTTCCACCAACTGTGGGAACAGTTCCGGGCAGCTGTGTGGATTATTCTCTTCTCCGCCATTGGAACATTCATCCTTCTCCAGATCGTAAAGTTTGTATGCCGAGGCCTACGTGAGCCTGATGAAGTCCTATTGATTGGTGACCTAGCCATCCACGATGAAGAAGTTAACCCTCGGGAGACTTTTGCTGAAAGAATCGGCGGAATGGGAAGCTATGACATGGGTGACGATGCCGAGATGGCCGAAAGAAGGTAGCGAAATGAAAATGTTGTCTACATCTAGTTTGAAGCTTCTAGGATCAAATAGAGACTTTAAACTTGCAAAGGTTGAAATTCTTACTAGCGATAGGAGCTACAAATGAAATTGGTAACGGCCATCATAAAGCCATTCAAGCTAGATGATGTAAAGGACGCCTTAAAGAAATTGGGAGTTCAAGGACTCACCGTGACAGAAGCACAAGGATTCGGAAGGCAGGGTGGTCACACCGAAGTCTACCGAGGTGCTGAGTATACGGTGGACCTTGTTCCCAAGATCCGAGTCGATGTAGTCGTCGATGACGCAATAGCCTCAGACATTGTCGAAACCATTGTCGAAGCCGCGAAGACTGGCAAGATTGGTGACGGGAAGGTCTGGTCTGTGTCAGTAGACGAAATGGTTCGGATCCGTACGGGCGAACGAGGATCTGACGCCATTTAAGGTGCTCAGGAGGAAAAGCCCTCGATCACTGTGCAGGCCCTGCGCGCGGTGATTGGGGGCTTTTCCATTTTACCCGGCCCAAGATGCGATAAATAGCAGGTTGAGCGCTATGCCAACTAAATTGGCGTGCTGGTTGGGAGCTAATGCGAAAAGTTATGTATTTTCACTTCACAACGGTGTGCTTTTAGGTGTATCGTGCATATATGGCAACAGCAGCAAAGTTAGACTTAAGTCAGATTTGGGTATTCTCCACCTGTTCAAAAGCGGAGTTAACCAAAATAAGGCGGGCGTTCACCGAGGTTACAGTCGAGGCCGGAAGGCTTTTGTGTGAAGAGGGTGCACCTGGGGAAGAGTTCTTCATTATTCTCTCGGGAACCGCTGATGTAATCAGGAACGGCCGCAAGGTAAATACCTTAGGACCGGGTCAGTTCTTTGGGGAGTTAGCCCTTTTGGACCACAGACCACGCTCGGCTACCGTGCGAGCAGCTTCTGAAATGACTGTTCTTGTGCTAGCCCAACGAGAGTTCACTGGACTCCTCGCTGAAGTCCCGGGTCTGACAAAGAAACTGCTTCAGGCAGTTGCTGGCAGACTTCGTGCCGCTGATTCAAAAGCATTTCATTAACAATTAGATGGAGTTAGTAATTCTTCTAACTCCCTAAAAGCCACTTCTGGAACAAAGGTTTAGTTTTTAGCGTCCCGTAATATTTTGATCATTACTATTAGGTGGCGGGTAGGGATCTAGACCAAGTTGCTGTCTTGCCATTGTCTCTCGCTGAGCAAGTGTAAGAGCTTTAGGAAGTCCCCTTTCCTCCCACAGATTTTTCTGAAGGGTCTTACGTCTTTTCAAGTAGAAAATCAACCCAGCGAGTCCGGCTAACACCAATACTGCAGCTGCTCCAATAATAAGAGTCGGAGATGCGCCACTTGATGTGTTTGTAGCGGCGGGTACAGTTGGGTTGACTGCTGGAACAGTAGTCGAGCTGATTGGGACGGCAGGAATAAATGTCAAAGCCTGTTGGTACTGAGCCTCGGCGAGAGATAAAACCGTATTTGACTTGAAGTGATTATATGGGGATTCAACGTAGACTTCAAAAACTACTGGGCCAACTCTAAAAACGACAACTTGGACTGAAAGGCTGGCTCCTGGACTGGAACACTTTGTTGGTAACACACAGCACCGGGAATTCCAGATACACCAAAGGCGCTTTGTGAGCTTGCTTGACCACCAATTGGCTTTTGAGCATCAATTTGGCTCAGCAGATTTCTGGCACTTGGGCGATCTGGCATTTCGATGGCTATGACTATGGCGCCATCTGCATTTGAACCGAGTGTTGACCAGGACCGCTTATAGATCGAAGTTTTGCTGGCGTTAAAATAAAGCGCACTTTGTAACGCTGGGAATGTTTCTCCCAAAACAGCAGGAATCTGGCTGCCCTTGACGGGTCCATTTTGGATTCCGGCTGGCAACTCTGACATCCCCACAACTGCGTTCGACACAATTACTTGGGAAAGATCCAAGCTCGCAGCCATGGCTGGCAGTTGAAAAATCAAAGTTGGCACAACAAGGGAAGCTGCTAAAAATAAGGCTTTTATGGCCAATGGATATCTGAGTACTCCTGCTTTCTCACTTGTGACTCTCAATTCTCTCATTTTGATTCTTTCCTCGTTAATTTGAAAAATATCGCAGACATCCCGATTGCCATTAAACCAACAGCTATCCAAACAATGTACCAAGGAAATGAATTTGGCGCATTAGGCAACAGTGACAAGGCCCTTCCAGACTGCGACTCTGCCAGTTTTTCAGCATCGATTGGTTGAAAATGGCCGACTTGAGAGTCAAGCCGCACAATAAAAATTGTGTTCTTTGTCAAAAAAGCAACCTGCTGTGCCGTTACCTTTTTCCCTGATGCTTTGTCGACAAGTGTTGTCCCAATTGCATTAGGCAACTCGCGAATACTAAAAGTCTTCACCACGCTAACTTGCCCAGAAACACTTAATAAGGCTTGTTTGATCCCTTGGTAAGCAGTTGCCATCCCTGAAAATGAATTTGATTCTATTGCCTCAATCGAGACCTGATCGCCTGTTTTTGAATCCGACCAAGTTCTTATATATGCAGTACCACTCCCGCTAACCTTTACAACATATGGTATTAACCCAGAAACTAGACCAGTGTCTCCGCTAAGTGGCCCATTTGTCGGGCCTGGATTGTCCATAATGAGTCCAGGCAGCGAAGTAGGCAAGATCACTACCCCTAAGCTTGTGGATGCAAAGGTATTTGGAGAGATTAAAAGCACCAAGGTTACAACTAGGATAAACCACTGACCAAGTTTCATTCCAATTGAATTGCCAAGCGGAGTGTGGATTTTCTCTCGATCAGTAAGTCGAATCCGGTTTAATTGCATCAGTTAATAATCTCAGATGCACGAAAGGTTATGCGAAATTTCTTGATAATTAACATGGCTCTAGAATATTAACCAGCTAGATGTTTATTTTCCCGTATTTGATTGCAAGTGGGTACAGTGAATCCCAATAAAAGGAGTTACTCACTTAAACACGCGGCTCTAATTAGTCTCATAACAGTTATTTGGAGCACCTTTACAGGAGTTTTGGAGATTATCGTAGGGCTTCGGTCCGGCTCACTCTCACTTATTGGATTGGGAGCCACCGTGTTCATAGATGTGCTCTCCTCTGTTGTATTACTACATAGATTCCTCAGTGAAATAAAGGGTCATCCTGCTCCTTTGACCTTAGAGAGACGGGCACAGGTGTTTGCAGGAGGAGGTCTAATGGCAATCGCACTTGCCTTAGAATTTAGTGGAGTAAATAAAATCATTCACGGTCAGATCTCCTCCCAGTCAACTTTGGGACTCATCTTGTCCTCAGGTTCAGCTTTGTTTCTGCCATTTCTTGGAGTTCTTAAATATCGAATTGCAGCTGACGTTGGCTCAAAGGGTCTCAAGATAGACGGGCACATTACTTTTGTGGGCGCAGTAACTTCATTAATGGCTCTTATTTCCCAAGTCGTCACGCAGACTACCCATAGCCATTTGGTTGATCCACTCACTGCTTGCACAATTGGATTAGTTGCCCTTTATCTCGGAAGTAGGGAGCTCAAAGGTATTTTTAAAGATAGTGCCTCTTAGTATTGGAAAGTTTCCACTTAGAAATGTTCAGCTAAATGTAAAAGCCGAATAATCGGGCTCTGACATGACTTGTCTGAACCTGTCAAAGGGCCAAGGCCAGGCCGCTGGAATACCGCGATCATCTAAATACCAGCTCCTGCACCCTGTCACCCAAACGGTTTTTTTCGCCGCTTCGACTCTTTGAGCCTCAAACTCCTCTAGGGCAGCCTGAGTCGGCATTACTTTCTTGAAACCGTTGGAGTCAATGTGAGATATCAGCTTCAATAAATAGTCAACTTGCAGCTCAGCAACGTCAATGAGAGAAAAGTTCCCAACGGGTCCGTTTGGTCCGTTTAATAGAAACAAATTGGGAAAACCCGGGACCGTTTCTGCTAGGTATGCCTCAGGCCTACTTTTCCAGGCCATGTCAAGTGATTTGCCTTCACAAGTTGAAACTTCCATGGGCCTCAGGAATACATCAGCCTTAAAACCGGTTGCCAAAACTAGTACATCGAGTTCCACAACACTTCCGTCTTCTAGCTTTACTCCATTTTCTACTATCTCTTTTATCCCGCCACATTCTAAGTTCACATTCGGTCGGTTCATTGCCTCGTAAAAGGCCCCTGAGATAACCAGTCGTTTGCAAGCCGCTCTGTAGTTGGGCCTGAGCATCTCTTTTAGCTCAGGGTCTTTAATAGATGATTCCAGGTTTTGTAGACACGTCTCTTCAATAGCTTTCATCTGAGGTGAATCTGCATCCACCACAGCATTTGAAAACCCTTCAGTGAAAACGGTGGCCATCAACTCGCGATGTTCTTGCATTTTCTTGGGATCACTCGTAAATGCTTCAATATCGTGTGGCGAGTATTCAGGGTTAAACTGCGGAAATATCCATTGAGGAGTTCTTTGAAAAAGCGTCAAGGACTTTACTCGGGTTGATAGTTCGGAGACAATTTGAACACCGGTTGACCCTGAACCTATTACCCCGACTCGAAGTGGGGCCAAGTCAATTTCATGATCCCATCTTGAACTGTGAAACATTGCTCCTTTGAAGCTTTCAATTCCTTTGATATCAGGGTACTTGGGATGATGCAGTACTCCGGTGGCTCCTATTAAATACTCGGCACTTATGGCGTATCCTGAGGAGGTCTTTACTTCCCACTCATTTCCATTGAAGTGGGCTGAAGTAACCTCTTGGTTGTACTTGATTAAATCATCGACTTCATACTTTTTGGAAATTTCTTTAAAGTAATTCAGTATTTCAGAACCCGGTGAGAATACGTGACTCCAATTTGGATTCAACTCAAATGAATACGAATAAAGGTGCGATGGAACATCGCAGGCTACCCCAGGATATGTGTTTTCCCTCCAAGTCCCGCCCAAGCTGTCAGCTTTTTCCAGTATCTCAATGCTGTCAAAACCTGCTTCTTTGAGTTTGATAGCGGCTACGATTCCAGCCATTCCGGCACCTATAATGATGAATTTATGCGACTGCATATTTAAGTAGTACTCCTTGCTTCTTGAAGTTCTTTATCAAATATCAAAGACCAGAACTTGGTCCAATTATCTAGATAGTCATAGAGATTTATATTTAACGGTGTTGTTTTCCACGAGCCTAGACGTAAAAAGTAGTGATAAAGCGACCCCATTGCCCCAACGGCCATACATGCAGAAGATGTCTCGTCTATTCCGTTTCGCTCAAACAGATCTCTAAATATTCCATAGGCTTCATCCCAAGTTTCACCAATAGCCACCACAGCCAACTTCGGAAGTCCTGTGGTGTCTGAACCTATAGCCAACATGGCTTCTTCACCCGAAGCAAAGGCCAGAAGTGCATCGAAGACCTCACGCAACTCATCAACGGGAGATTTCTTCTCCATAGACGACAGTGTGTGTCGGAGGTTTTTGACCCGCTTGTGATACTCGGCTATCACAGCTAATAAAACTTCTTCCTTCGAAACAAAATGCCTATAGAGACCTCCAGAACCCGGTCTTAGCCCAGAGAGGCCTTCTATCTCTGCGATTGACGTATTTTGGTAACCCTTTTGGCCAAATGCATTTGCAGCGTGATCGATGATCTTAAGCCGTGTGTCGCTTCTTCTTTGGTCAGTTAAAGACACCGGAATCTTCCCATTTGGCCATCACATCCGGGTGAATGATTCTTAGTGCCACAAATTCATCCAAAAGTTCCTTCAGTTGCCGAATTACTTTAAGCGAGGCTAATGAGTCACTTCGCATTGAGTCGAACTCTTCTTTTGACACGTACGGTTCAAGTTGGTCCGAGTAGTGCAACGGCAAATTTGACCTTCGATCAATAATCAACTGTGCACCAACATGGGCTAAATCCTGAATCTCCTTAACCTCTTGTTCTGTAGTAGTTTCCATTCCTTTTTCGAGCCACTTCCTGGCGTATGCAATATGACGGGCCTCTTCTGAAGTGTGGGTAACTCCAATTTGCACGAGAATTGGGTGCATGGGTCGACCATCATCACCGAAAGCTAATTCCTTGTTTTCCCGCATTGCCTGATTAAAGTCATCACCAATAAATTCGAACAACAAAACATTCATCCAAAATGCCTCAGGTGTCCTGACTGAAATACCCATTGTGAAGTCAGAGATGGTCTTTGCCCAACCTTGTTCACCAGCACTTTTGGTCTTGATATCACCATTTATCCTTACCCACTGATTAAACATCGCCATGTGCTGACACTCCTCGGCCACTTGTGGAGAAGATACCTGTAACTTGGGTCATAGGGATCCGCATACCAAAGAAGTGCCAGAATACCCTGTTTCAAAAGGTGTTCTCCATGTGCGACGTCTCGCATGAGTTGAGTCATCTCCCACCTCTCAAGAAAGCTTCTGGCCCTCTGGTCTAAGCGCTCTTTAAGTCCTGTGCCACTGAAAACCGAGTGTCCTTTTGGCATATATGACCACTCGTCATTAAGTGGAACACTCCAATCAATTACATCTTTGGAAAATGGGTACCACCTCCTGGCAGCACTGGCGTTATCCAGGCATTCTGCAATATTTGGTGCCGCCTCAACGGATAGGGACATCCAATCCTCCTTATATAAGTAAGTACTCACTTATATAATATTTCAAGATTTGCCCTAGGTCAATTCTTCCCAAATATTTCTTATACTTTGCCCTCGGTTCAACTTTGATAGCTAATAAATCATCTTTCCTGTGCAAATCTAAGAAGATGGTGGTAGCATCACGGATATGAGACAGATTTCAAGATATGGCACTAAGTTGGCAGCTTTGGTTCTAGCAGGAGCAGGTATCGCTGCTTGTAGTTCAAGTACTCCAGGCGCTACCAATACAACCTCAGCGGGGAACCCAAGTACCGCTGGCAATCCGAGTACGACATTAAGTCAAGCTCCTAGAGGTCTTCAGGCAGTGCAACTTGCCGCTGTAACGCTTGGCAAAGTCAAAACATACCATATGACCTTAAATGGAACTATGAGTATGTCACTACCTTCTGGCCCAAACATCACGATTACTCTTTCAGGGTCCGGCGATGAGAATATTCAAACACATATGGCGGCTATGAATGTTAGTGAGGCTTCGTCTTTTTCTAGTGCCATGTCTACCTCAATAAGTGAAATTATTGATGGTTCCAATATTTACATGGGGTCAAGTGTTTTCAAAGGTCTCCCAATGGTGACTAAACCCTGGATTGAGATGAATTCAGCTGCAAACACCTCTTCGACAGCATTTGAAAATGCCCTTACCGATCCTACCCAGCTTCTAACTTTTCTTTCAAAGGTTGGATCCGTCACTACAGTCGGTCAGGCAACAGTCGGTGGAGTCTCCACTACTGAGTACAGTGCAAATATCGATATTGCCAAGGCGGCATCAATTGAAGGAGCCAGTCAGGACATGATAAGTGCAATGCAGTGCATAGGCACTACAAATTTCCCCATGAACATCTGGATTGACTCATCTGGTTACACTCGACAGATTCAGTTCGTTTGGACCATTTCCGATCTGGGTGGAGCAGGGTCCAAAGCCACTATTAGTATGACGGTTGGGTTTTCCAACTTCGGTGAGGCAGTCTCTGTCTCTGTGCCACCGGCCAGTGAGGTACAAAATTACTCTTCCCTCGGCTACGGAAGTGGAACGGCAGGATCCTGCCCAACTAAGGCTGGCTAAATCCTTTTTTTCTAGGTCAATCAAATCTTCAAATAGTGCAAAGTCTTAGAGACTTGCTGCGTTGTCAAATCTTGAGAACTGACCTCTAAAGACCAATCTGACACTGTCCGTCGGACCATTTCTGTGCTTGGCTACAATGACCTCGGCTATGCCCTTGTCTGTTGTGTCTGGAGTGTACATCTCTTCTCGGTAGAGAAACATTACAACATCTGCATCTTGTTCCAAGGATCCAGACTCCCTTAGATCAGCCAGTGTGGGACGCTTGTCTGCCCTTGATTCAAGTGTTCTTGAAAGCTGTGACAGGGCAATAACGGGAATGTTTAGTTCACGTGCAAGAATTTTTAGTCCCCTAGAGATCTCAGATACTTCGACTTGGCGATTTTCTGCTGATCTTCTACCTGACATCAACTGGAGATAGTCAACAATAATTAATCCGATGTGATTTCGTGAAGCCAGCCTTCTAGCTTTTGCTCTAATGTCCATAACAGTCAGATTGGGGTTATCGTCCACAAAGATGGGTGCTTCTGAGAGGTGAGAGATTGCAGTTTCAAGTCTCGACCAGTCCTGATCTTGAAGCTGCCCATTTCTAAGTTTGGCAGCGTCCACCAAAGCTTCAGCGCCAAGCAGTCTTTGAGCAATTTCCATATGACTCATTTCAAGCGAGAACAAAAGCACTGGTGTGCCAATTTGCAGTGCCGCATTTGAAGCCACACTTAGGGCAAATGCGGTCTTTCCCATAGCTGGTCTGGCCCCAACGATAATTAAGTTGGCACTCTGAAGCCCTGCAAGACAAGCATCTAGCTTGGTAAATCCAGTCGGAACTCCTGTGATGTGGTCGCCTCGGTCGGCTAACAGTTGAAGTCTGTCCATGCTTTCGGTCAAGAGGTCATAGAGCTTGGCAATGGAGTCTTTCCCTCTATGTCTTGCAACATCAAAAACCATTGCCTCAGCTTCATCTATTGCCGCTACGACATCATTTGGGATTGAGTATCCAATCTCAGCTATCTCACCGGCAACTGAAATTAACCTTCTAAGCATCGAGTGCTCAGAGACAATGTTGGCATATGTCGAAGAGTTCCCAATTGCAGGGGTATTACTCTGAATTGCTACTAAGGTGGCAGCCCCGCCAATTGACTCCAAAAGATTTGTTCGGCGAAGTTCTTCTGCCACAGTTACAACATCAATTGCGTCGCCTCTTGCATACAGTATCGAGATTGCAGAATATATTGTCCCGTGCGAAGGCTTATAAAAATCGTCTGTTGTAACAGTTTCAATTGCATTTGCCACGGCATCGCGTGACAAAAGCATTGCGCCAATTAAAGCGCTCTCTGCATCAAGGTTATGAGGCGGAATCCTCTGGCCTGTCGAAGGAGTATTTTGCGCGCTTCTCCGCCTTGCTTCATCTATCGATTGGACCATACTACATCATCACCTATTTCCTCTGTGGATTGAAAGAGGCAAAGCTGTGCAAAGGAAGATAATCCAGTGGATAACTAGTGGAAATCTAAATTAAGAACTAAGACTGGCTTAATTCTTCAACTTTGATTGCCAAAGCCACCTCTACTTCACTGTGAAGCTTGAGTGTGACGGCGTGGTCCCCGACGGACCGGATGGCTTCTATTTCATGGATCTTTCGGCGATCTACTTCCACGCCTAATTGATCTAATAGCGCTCCTGAAATGTCTGCAGTAGTAATAGAGCCATAGAGCTTTCCATTTTTGCCCGCTCTGGCAGGAATAGAAACTACTTGACCCGCAAGCCTTTCAACAATCAAAAGAGCGTCTGATCTATTCTTGGCATCCTTAAGCACCCTGGATCTCACCATGGCTTCAGCTTGAAGTGCAATCTTGGGAGTTGCCTGGAGTGCTTTCCCTGTTGGGATGAGGCTGTTTCTGGCATAGCCGTCCTTGACATCAACTATGTCACCCCTGAGTCCTAAACCACTAATATTTTCACGTAAAAGCACTTTCATCAGACTTCACCCTCGATTCCCTCGCTTGGCACATCCTCGTACTCGTCTTCTTCTTCAGGAATTTCATAGGCCTTGGCCAAATCAGCTAAACGTGACTCTTCGTCCATATCGCCATCGTAATTAGAATCCCTTCGGCCCCTAGATGGTGGACGCTCTAGGCCAATGACTCTCTCTGTGTAGGGAAGGAGCATTAACTCACGGGCGGTCTTAACTGCGACGGCAATTTCTCTTTGGTGGCGCATGCAAGTACCCGTGACCCTTCTTGCCCGGATCTTCCCACGATCACTTACATACTTCTTTAATAAGGAAATATCCTTGTAATCGATCCAAGGGGTCTCATCGTTGCAAAACTGACAAGTTTCCGCCCTTCCGCGTCTCATCGGTTCTTTTGGCAACCTTCGTGTTACTTTTTCTCGTTTGATTCCTCTACCCATAATTAAAACGGCTCCTCATTCATGTCGTAGGCGGGGGGTTCTCCAGTGGTTGCACGTGACGGTCCGTCGTCACTGCTGCCGCTGCCACTTCGCCTTTCATTTTTAACTACCTGCGCGCTGGCCCATCTAAGT
>JABEUL010000127.1 GCA_013044465.1 Acidimicrobiales bacterium | reverse complement strand
GTCTTGGCAGTATGCGACGAGCATCGTCGGAGCCGCTACAGGCGCGATACGAACAGCTGCGAAGGAACCAGTGACGGCTACTAAATTGTCGGCAGGTAAGCTAGATAAGAGGTTGATTGCATCTTCTGGACCACTTGGAGAAACAAAATACGACGAAATATTGCCTCTAAAGATCTCATAAGATTCAGCCCATTTCTCTAGTAGCCCCTTTATCGCAACATTTTCGACGCGGCCACCTTTTCCTCGCTCAACAAGCGCTTCACGATCTAGGGAGTCGAGCAATCGTGAAATATATCCCGCTCCAATTTTAGTGAAATTTGCAATCTCGCCTACTCCGTAGGGAGGACTAATGTCCACCAATAGTCGGATCAATCTTCCAGCCTTGGGCCCTCTAACTTTCGCTAAACCCCGAGAAGTTGGTTTGGGGTTACGTTTGGCACCCTGTGTTCGGAGAAATAGTGCTGGGTTGTCTAGTTTAATTAATGCATTTTCGGCCAAATCAAGGTAATTGATTCCATGTTTGAAAAGAAGATCTTGTGTCCGTTCACTCAACCATGGAGTAATGACAAGTACTGAAATATCTTCAGGCAGGCGTTCGTTTATCCACTTGTTTCTAGCGACCAAATTCTCTGCGTCACGAGGAGTAAATGACAACCGCACATCGGTGGCAATAGTTTTAAAGGAGTAGTCGTTTGCCTGGATTTCAATGGCAGAATTTAGTTCGGATGGTGCATTTAATCTGCCAGTTCTTTCAAAATGTCTATTCTGGCGTCCCACTTTCCAGTCATCAGGCAGTCGACTTTGTAGCCAACAAATAGCTATATCAACCAGCTCTGTTTCCTTTAACATAAGATTTGCCATATAAGCAATAATAGTATAACAGGCAATTTTGCCCAGATTTCCATGTTTGTTGATATGCAGACACCGATTCTCCGCTGAAATCCCCTGGGTACGGTTGTCCTGAATTTCGAGAGCCAGATCATGTTTTTGGTCAATTATCCTGCCTGGGGAGGGCCCTTTCAGTAACGAATCTAACCTTTACGATGGTATTGGCAATTGGCAGAATTCAAGCAAAAATTTACTTTCAAAATTATCCGTCGAAAAATGAAATGATCCTTGAGAAACTGAGCTGCATGAATGGAGGCGGAGAGACTGAAAATAGATGTAGAAAAAATGCTTGGAAGGAGAGTCGGTTTTAAACCGCGAAAAGTGAGTCAGTTTTATTCCGCTGCAAACATCAAAGAGGGTCTAACTTACTTGGGGATCATTATTCCCTAAGTCAAGCAGATCCCAGAATGTACTTTTTGAAATAGATTTGAAGATTGCCTCAGGGTATTGAGTGCGAAATCTAAGCGGCGCTCTTTTTTTAATCTTGTTCCACTTAATTTCAAATGCATAAGTCTCGCCATTGAACTGCTCAATGTAGTCTACCTTTGAATCAGGGCTTCTCCAATAGAATTCGTTGCTGCGTTCCCGAGTGTTTAGCAGTATTTTCTTGCGCTCAAGAATGCAAAAATTCTCAAACATTCCACCTAATTGACCATTGGCAGCGAGTGGAATATTGAGTTGGCCAGCCAATACATTTCGTACACCTAAATCATAAAAATAGACTTTACGTTTGCGGCTCGCAATCAACTTACGGGGATTACTGCTCATTGGATCAAGCCGAAAAAGTACGAAACACTGCTCTAATAGGGCAATATATCTCTCAATTGTAGTTCTGCTTACTTCAAGCATCGTTGCAAGTTCGTTGTATGAAACTTCTTGTCCGACTTGCAAAGCCAACGCAGTTAATAATTTGCGCAATACCGCTGGGTTACGAATATCTGAGAGAGACAGAATATCTTTATATAAGTAACTTTCGGTGATTGTGTGTAAGAGATCTTTTGCATGAAGGTCCTCGCTTAGTATTACTTCAGGGTAGCTTCCGAGTAATAAAGAACGCTCTAGATCGAACCTGATGCAACCACGGTCGTCTTGAGCTAACTCATCTGCACTTAATGGCAATAATGTAACTTGATACACTCTGCCCACCATCGACTCTTTTATTTTGTCAGAAAGTTCAAAGCTTGAGCTTCCAGTTGCAATAACTTGAACGCCTGGAAAAGTGTCAACCAATAACTTAAGAACTAGACCGGCATTCTCGATTGATTGGGCTTCATCGATAAACAGTACCTTCTTGCCTGCCACGATCCTTCTAAGGACATCCGTATTTGGGCTAAATATTGCCGCTTGGGATGGGTCATCAGTTTGGTATTGGGCAATATCTTCGCTGTTATGGGCTCTTAACAAACGCCTGGCAAGTGTGGTTTTCCCAGCCTGTCTAGGTCCGTAAATGACAATTGCTTTGCCCTTGCCAAGCTTGTCGATTAAGTACGGTTCTAACTTCCTGGTTACATAATCCACGACTCAAATAATACCACAAATTCCATGGTAAGTGCAATAGTAGGCCTAGTATTGCACTTATATATACGATAATAGGCCAGTTTACGATTTGTAGTAAGTGAGTGAGCCTCGTAAAGCTTTTCCGATACGACTCTGCTTAGAGGCCAAATAGAGCAGTTTTGTTCCTGTCAAGAATTTAAGTCATTTGGCCAAGGCCTCGGATTAGCCAAGGAGCCCACCACTAATGTTACTTGGCTACATAATCACGACAGTCGTTTAATAGCTGCTCAAAGGTCCAAAAACTAGCCGGGTAAAGTGGAGCAACCAGGACCGCAGGGCAAATGCAAGTTTAGAGCATCATCAACCAGGATTTCGGCATGTCAAACGTGGTGATCAAAGAACTTTGTGGTATAGATAGTTCAGGTAACTTAAAGAATTTATCAACGGCATTTAAGCCGTTCCTTAGTTGCCAACCGTTTGGATTGGAAGAACCTATGATCAAGAATAAGGAATTTGAATCTTCGATGGAACTCATAGCGAGTCTTTCGCTGTGAGTGACGGACCGGAAAATGAAAATCCGCAAGAATCGGTAAATCCCTTCCAGCCGAGGCCACCAAGTTACCCTAACCCCTATCCGCCAAGTGGAGATATTTACTCAGCACAGAGTCAAAGCCCTTATTTTTACTCGGACCCGAACTTTCAGACTGGTCAAGCTACAAACTTTCCAACAGCATTTCCCCCGGGACAAACGTCGAATCAGGCTACGAAGAAACCTCTTTTCTTAATACTGTCAGTTTTGGGAGTTCTAATAATTATTGCTGGCATTTCCGTAGCGATTTATCAGAGTGACAGATCCGGGTCAACGCTTATTGTTGCTACCACCACGTACCCGACCAACACGGTTGCAAAGACTACTTTGCCAAATTTTTCTGAGATTACTGCTTCAATTATTCTGGCGAAAATCGAAGCTGTTCCAATATCGGCCTACAATGCCGTCGGCACTGGCAACGGACAAGTTGTTGCACCGCCAAGTTCAATCGTTGGCACTCCTTTAGTTAAGAACGGAAAGCCAGAGATTTTATTTATGGGAGCTTTGTGGTGTCCTTTCTGCGCTAGCGAAAGTTGGGCCTTGGTCGCAGCGCTTAGCAGGTTCGGCACCTTCAAAGGACTTAGAACAACATATTCGATTTCCAACGATATGTATCCAAATACTCCTGCTTTTGATTTTCACTCGATTACCTATACAAGTCCTTATATTTCTTTTTCCGCCGTTGTAATGCAAAATGTTAATCATTCTTTCCTTATGTCACCTACCAGGCAAGAAAATGCTTTGTTTAATAGGTACGATTCCAAAGGAGCCATTCCTTTCGTAGATATTGGCAATAGCTGGTTATCGTTTGCTGAATACTCCCCGCAGGTTCTTTCAAATTTGACATTCGCCGGCATTGCAAATTCATTATTATATGCTTCGCAACCAGAGACCCAAGCGATTCTTGGAAGTGCCAACTATCTTTCTGCGACAATATGTTCAGCCGATAATTTTCAACCTATCGCGGTTTGCACATCTTCAGGAGTAGTCAGTGCCGCTGTGGCTCTGGGCATTCATGTTCCATAATTGAGTTTCCAAGCCGGGCAAACCAGGAGTCACCGAGACTTACAGAGCATTTATGCATAGACATTAGAGTATCTGAGATTTAATTTATTTAAATAGATCTCATATTTCTAACGTTATAAATACTCTCGCGAAGTGCCATGAAATTTGAACTTGGTAAGGAGTTTGAAGGAGATTT
>JABEUL010000126.1 GCA_013044465.1 Acidimicrobiales bacterium | reverse complement strand
TCAGGCTCGTAAACACACCCAAAGCCCGTTATTTCTGCCCCACCGCTATTTGAGCAAGTAACACCCTTAAACGGCTTGTCTGAATCCGGGAATGGGATAAAGAGTATTCCCCAAGCACCGTTATTTGAAAAAGTGTTGTTCATAACAGTGTCGTTACGTCCACCAGACACTGTCATGCCCGTTCCTAAAGGACCAGCGCTTGCATAGCCAGGAGCTTCTGGGGCGTTGGGATTATTGTTGTCGTGGACATTGTTGTCCATAAATACCCAGCAAGAATGCGTGTGTGTAATCGGGGAAATTTGGTTGTTAGGGCAGGCCCCATTTTGTGGCGGCGGTGGATCCCCTCCGATTTGGGTATTGGTGTCAAATCCATCCTGGTTATTGTCAAACTGTGAGTTTTTAATAACAATTGCACCACCGGAGTTAGTCCCGGAGTATCCCAATGCGCTGTATTCCATCCAAGCATTTG
Source organism: Acidimicrobiales bacterium (assembly GCA_013044465.1). GTDB lineage: Bacteria > Actinomycetota > Acidimicrobiia > Acidimicrobiales > JABEUL01 > JABEUL01. The sequence goes on along the minus strand of JABEUL010000126.1, from coordinate 3,196 downwards.
AAATAGTAATGTCACACACTTGCTGGCAGGCACCTACGTACATGCCAGAGTCATTAAAGTTGCTGGCATAGATATTGTCCCACGACGCAGGTCCAGCAGCCGAGTTGGCAAAAATTCCATATGTGGCATCTTCATTAATTGGACCGTAGTAAGTTGAAGTTGCATTTAGGTAACTTCCCCAGTAGCCAGTCATTCCGATCTTTCCAGTCCCAGAACCACCGTCCCACCAGATTTCATTTCCATTTCCCTGGCCGGCCAAGTAGTTGCAAACCGTAAGGTTTTCTACCCAGACATTATTGGCCTTATAAACCAATATTCCGTTTCGGCCAAGAGGTTTTCCATTAGATCCAAGCGCACCTAACTCCTGATCACTTGGATTAGATGAACAAGTCGGAGATCCGGGCTTAGTCCCATCAACAATAGTGGTGTTTCGGTTCATCCCAATTATGTGGAGATCAGGAGTAGTAACAAGTACTCCTCCAATTTCACCGAGTGATGCCTGTGCATCTGTAGGAGGATGAGTTAAGTCATTTGTTTCGTGGTAATCCCCAGGTGCGACAAGAATCCAATCACCAGGTTTGGCTGCATTAACGGCTGCTTGGATAGTCGAGTACTGACCATGCACACCATTAAGTGTTCCCACCAGTAACACATGACCAGTGGGTGTTGATGACGAATAATTGTTTGGAGTTCCCGAGTTGCTAGACGAACTACATGCTGCAAGTACTCCACCAGCAGCTATTAGAGCCACCAATATTCGCACCTTTTGTGCAAAAAATGCCCTGGATAGTGAAAAACTCATATGATCCTTCCTGTTGACACGATGACCCTCCCGGGCAACCACACATTGACTATACCTTAACAAGCAGTGCAATGCCACAAAAGTTTCATTTTTTCCCGGCTACTCTCTTAGGTGAAAAACCCAGCCAGTGTTTGGATCAAAACCACCCCGCATAAAAGGCTCACCGAAATAGTCACAACCGTAGCGACAACTCTGAAAATTCTTCCGTTTGCAGCCTTTCCCAGAAGAGATTTCTTATTAGCCAATGCCAAGATAAAAATCAAGATAATTGGAGTAATAAATCCCTGAAGTACCTGTGTTGAAATTAATAGACCGATTAGATTGAAAGGAAGTAGTGCTACCGATGCCCCAAGTAGAATCTGAATTGAAAAGGTTCCCAAAAAAAGTGGTGCCTCTCTGAAGCTCCTTGATACCGACCTGCCGGTGCCAATAGCCTCGGCTAAGGCATAGGAAGTTGAAAGTGGTACCACTCCGGCAGCTAAGGCCGACGCCCCCAAAAGCCCCATTCCAAAAAGGATCTTTGCTCCATTTCCTGCGACTGGCCGAAGTGCAAGAGCTGCCTGCGCAGCACTATGTAAAGGCCCGGTGCCACCGATTGCCGCTGCGGTTGCAATTATCATGAAGATTGACATTACATCGGCAAATATTGCTCCTCCAATTGAGTCGATTCTCTCCAACCGGTAATCATCTGGTCCGATTCCCCTGTCAACTACTCCAGCAGCTGCAAAAAGTTGCATGTAGGGAGAGATCGTGGTTCCAATTAGGGCAACACCTAAAAGAATAAAGCTAGAGGAAGTTAAAAAATGAGGTGCCACAGTATTGCTTGCAACTTGAGACCAATGCGGCTTGGCCATAATCGCGGCAATCGGGTATGAAAAAAAAGCAAGGGAGAGAATTAAAAAGATTCTCTCTGCATACTTATAGCTCCCAAACAACACTAAAGCCCAAATAATGACAGCCGAAATAGGAATTGAAATGTATTTAGAAACCCCAAATAATTCAAATGCTCCGCCAATCCCTGCAAACTCAGTCACCACTAAGCCGACGTTGGCAATAAAAAGGGCCGACATAGCTACAAAAGTAAGTCGAAGTGAGAACTCTTCTCTAACGAGTGCCATAATTCCCTTGCCAGTGTAAGCACCTAATCTGGTCGCCATCTCTTGGACTACAACTAATCCGACCGTGACTAAAACCATAAAAAATAGTGTCCTATAGGCAAATTGAGATCCGGCCGAGGCATATGTGGCTATTCCTCCGGCGTCGTTCCCGGCATTTGCTGCAATCAAGCCGGGTCCAGCAATTGCCAAAAATCCAAGGTGTCGCCGCCACCATGACTTCCTGGCTCGGGACTCGGTTGAGGAAATGAGTTTCTTCGTGGCTGTCATTGCAATAGCCTCGGAAAGTGTAGCTTTGCCTTTCCAGGCATCAAAGCATCAATAACGTCATCGGCCAAGATCCGCCCGATTGGAGTGTTGCCGTCATCTATTACAAGAATTGACGATCTCCTAGATTCAACAAGCTGACGAGCAACTTCATCTACTGTGGCGTCAACTCTAACCGTGACGGGTCGCTCTCTTTCTTCTATTGCACTCAACGCACTAGCTGGCTCGGCCATTAAAAGGTCAACTAAAGGACAGTCCCACTCCAAGATTCCATTTTCATCCACTACAGCAACGGCATCAATTTCAGAGCCGTGTTCAACGCTGGCTCTTATCATTTCTATAGCGTCTGCAACGGTATGGGAAGACGTGACTACAACTACGTGAGATGTCATGAAGCCACCTGCTTGGTCTTCGGGGTAGGAGAGCAACTCCTCTAGTTCGTGAGCTTTTTCTTCGTTCATATGTGAGAGGATCTCTCCGCTTTCATCTTTTGACAAATCTCTTAGAGCATCAACAGCTTCATCGGGCTCCATGGATGATAAAAGTTGTGCAGCTTTTTTTGGATCGGACTCTCTAAGTAGGTTTTCCAGCTCCTCTGGATCCATCTCCTCAAGAGCATCTGCTGCATTTCCAGTTTCAAGAACTCTCAATAGTTCTTGACGCTGACCACGTCCAAGATCTTCAAGCAAGTCTGCCAACTCTCCAGGTCGAAGCCTGTGAAGACCCTCGTTTGAAGCCTTCAAGCGGACCGAGGAGACAGCATCGCCCTCCTCGTGATCAATGTCTTCAAAGGGCTGAATTGCCGCCCAGTCAATTACTTGATCAGGCGTTGGCCTTTTGCGAAGTGATTTAGGCCCAAGTCGCCTCAAGAGTGAAGACATGCCGACATCGACCCCGACTAATCGAAGATTTCCCAGTATCGGAGCTACATAAAGATCACTTGCCCTAACCACCTGCACTCCATCAACATCAACCAACTGGTGATCAAGCACATCTTTTGTGAGTCTTACTT
>JABEUL010000125.1 GCA_013044465.1 Acidimicrobiales bacterium | reverse complement strand
AGTCATTTTGTTTTCTCCATTCAGTATTGGCATCTTACGTAAACTACATTTATTATTGCGCTTAAAAAATAGGCCTTAAAGGGCCCAAAGTCCCAAAAAAACTCCAGGTTAATAGGTCTAAAGTCACAAAGTTTCAGAGATTTTGAAAATACATAGGACGAAAGTCCCCAAATGCAGATTGTGCATAGGTATGCAGTAGATGGTATGATAATGCCATGAGTATTCGAACAGGTGTCCTTGGCGCATCAGGTTACGGCGGAAGCGAGCTGTTGCGACTTCTCGCCACCCATCCCAGCTTTGACTTGGTCGCAGCCAGCGGCTCCACAAAGGCAGGGGAGAGGGTAACTTCTCTAAACCCGGCTTTGCTCCCTTACTACCGTGAATTAAAGTTATGCGACAGTAATCCTTCTAATTTTAAAGGCTTAGATCTTGTATTTTTAGCTCTTCCCCATGGGCTTTCTTTAGAATTAGCGCCCGTACTTTTGGAAAGTTTTGGAGTTTCCCACGTAGTAGATTTAAGTGCTGATTTTCGCCTTAAAGACAAAGACCTTTATAAGAAGTGGTACGGGTTCGATCACAATCAAGAAAAATGGTTAAAAACTGCACTTTATGGACTTCCTGAAATAAATCGAGAAGATCTTAAAGGTGCTCAACTAGTGGCAGTAGCTGGATGTTACGTGACAGCTGCAGCATTATGCTTAGCACCTCTAGTCCAAGCCAATTTGATCGATAAAGTTGGCGTAATAGTAAATGGAGCTTCCGGGGTAAGTGGAGCGGGGCGAAAAGTTGACAGTAGGTATCTCTTTGCATCTTTGGATGAAAACTATTTCTCATATGGGGTTTCAAATCATCGTCACACGCCCGAAATGGAACAAGTTACAGGTGCACAAATTCTCTTTACCCCACACCTCTTACCTATAAACAGGGGAATTCTCACCACCTGCTACGCTCGCCCTTCAAAAGACATGACTATAACACCTGATATTTTGAGCAATACGCTTCGTGACTACTACAAAGACGACGAATTTGTTGACATTGTTGAATCTCCGCCTGAGGTCAAATCCACACTTGGTTCGAATTATTGCCAGATTTTTGCCACATATGATGAGAGGACTAATTATGTCATGGCCTTTTCGGTGTTAGATAACTTGATAAAAGGGGCGGCAGGTCAAGCAATTCAGTGTGCCAATTTAGTTTTTGGATTTAAAGAGACACTTGGTTTGAGCGCATTGGGGATTTACCCATGAGTATTTGTGAGCCACTTGGATTTAAAGCATCTGGAATTGCTTCAGGCATAAAGGCCTCTGGAGATTTAGATCTTGCCTTAATTGCTACCGAGGACCGCAACGCTGTTGCAACCGTGGGAGTATTTACCTCAAATGAAGCTAAAGCAGCACCGGTCTTGGTCTCACTTGAGCATTTGGAAAAATCGTCCAATATGTCTTGCGCAGTGATACTAAATTCCGGCAATGCCAATGCAGCAACTGGCCCATCTGGACGTGATGTGTCAAGAAATACTGCCAAGTTGGTAGCCAATGAACTTGGAGTGAAAACTCATGAAGTGCTTGTGTGCTCAACTGGTTTGATCGGAATTCCACTTGATATTGGACCCATTGAAAATTCCGTCACTCGATTAGTAAGTGAACTTGATTCAACAAATGAAGCTAGCGATATGGCCGCTAAGGCAATTCTGACAACTGACACGATCAAAAAAGTGGCGCTTACAAGGGGTATTTGTGAATCAGGCGAAACTTATGGGGTTGCAGGGATGGCTAAAGGTGCCGCAATGTTAGCTCCGTCAATGGCCACGATGTTGGCTGTAATAACAACTGATGTCCTACTAGAAGTTGACCAGATGCAAATTGCTCTAAAAAGGGCTGTCGATATGAGTTTTAACTCGCTAATTGTCGATGGCTGCATGTCCACAAATGACACTGTTTTACTTCTTGCCAGTGGAAAAGCGGGAAAGCCCAAAAGCATAGAAGAGTTTGAATCGCAGCTGTGTCTGGTAACCCATTCTCTGGCTATTTCGATGGCAAAGGATGCTGAAGGTTCAACTGTAATGGCCAAAATTCTCGTCAAAGGTGCACTAAATGAGCGACAGGCCGCAAAGGCTGCTCGTCAAGTAGCGTCTTCGGTACTTGTTAGGTGTTCGCTCTATGGGCGCGACCCGTACTGGGGCCGGGTGTTGGCAGAACTCGGTGCGGCAAGAGTGGGAATTGATCAAGAGTTGGTTTCTATTTCTTATGGTCCCTTCGAAGTGGCGAGAAATGGAATTGCACTGAGCCATGATGAAAAAGGGCTTAGAGACTACATGACCAAGCGTGAGATTGAGATTACAGCCGATCTTAAATTGGGGAACTGTGAAGCTGAGATTTACACGGCCGATCTAACTCATGGCTATGTTGATGAGAATATGGGTACATCATGAATGACAGAGAGAAATCAGTGCCAATGGACATGAAGTCTTTATCGGCTGACACTAAAGCATCCATTTTAATCGAAGCACTGCCTTATATAAAGAGATGGTCTCAAAAAGTTGTTGTAATAAAATATGGCGGAAATGCCATGGCCGGTAGTGACGGAGCTAATTCACTTGTCTCTTTTGCCAAAGACATCGTGATTTTAAATGCTGTTGGGATGAAACCCGTTATTGTTCACGGTGGGGGACCTCAGATAGGTGAGCTCATGGAAAAACTAGGCAAGATTCCAGAATTTATTGACGGACATAGAGTAACCGATGCTGAAACATTGGACATTGCTCGAATGGTACTGGTCGGAAAAGTTAATCGTGACATTGTAAGTGCCATAAATTTGCATGGCCCCTTGGCTGTAGGACTGTCAGGTGAAGATGGAGGCTTAATAAAAGCTGAAGCTAAAAATGCCCAATTGGGCTACGTTGGCCAAGTTGTAAGTGTGGATCCGACACTTGTAGAAGGCCTTTTGCACCAAGGTCTCATTCCAGTTGTTGCGACGATTGGCTCATCAGAGGGTGGTCAGGCTTACAACATCAATGCAGATGCTGTGGCGGCTGCGCTTGCAGGAGCACTTAATGCCGAAAAGCTTGTATATCTCACCGATGTGTCTGGAGTCAGGCGAGATATTGATGATCCAGAATCTCTGATTTCACTTTTAAATGCCGGCGAAGCAAAGGAGCTAATTAAATCGCGTGTAATTTCAGGTGGAATGGTGCCAAAGGTTGAAAGTTGCATTGAAGCAGTTGGAAAAGGTGTTGGAAGGGCCCACATATTAGATGGTCGAGTGCAACATGCTCTCTTGGTCGAGATTTTTACTGACGGTGGGGTTGGGACGATGGTTACGCCATGACATCCAACATTGCTCAAGAAGCCCTGATGCCCACGTATAAAAAGTGGCCAGTTACATTTGTGTCTGGATCTGGAAGTTACTTAATAGACACAACCGGAAAAAAGTATTTGGATTTTCTCTCAGGGATTGCCGTATGTTCGCTAGGTCATTGCCACCCAAAGGTGACTGAAGCCCTCACATCTCAGGCAAATACCTTGTGGCATGTGTCAAATTTATTTGGAAATGAAATTGCTCCCCAAGTAGCTCATGAATTGGACCTATTGATTCGATCAGACTATCTAGATACCCCTGGAAAGGTATTTTTCACAAACTCTGGAGCTGAAGCCAATGAGTGTGCATTTAAGCTGGCACGTCTCTTTGGTGGCAGAGGCCGCCATGTAGTACTTAGTGCTTACGGTTCCTTTCATGGTCGCACTTTAGCTACACTGCACGCCACAGGGCAGCCTGAAAAACATGAGCCCTTTTGGCCACTTCCTGAAGGATTTTCTCATATTGCATTTAATGACTACAAGGCTTTTGAAAATGCCATTAAAGGAAATGTTGCTGCACTCATAATTGAGCCAACACAAGGCGAAGGCGGCGTAATCGTGCCTGAGCCTGGCTACCTTAGGCAAGTCCGTGAACTGTGCAGTGAGATGGGTATTTTGATGATTGCAGATGAAGTTCAGACTGGCCTAGGCCGCATGGGGACGTGGTTTAGGTGCCACATAGAAGATGTGGTGCCTGACATTGTTACAGTGGCTAAGTCTCTAGGCAATGGAATGCCAATCGGTGCTTGTTGGGCTAAGGCTGAAATTGCAGACTTATTTTCCCCAGGAGACCACGGATCGACTTTCGGAGGTCAACCTTTAGCATCAAGCGCCGCATTGGCCACTTTGGCCGAACTTAGGGCAATCGATGCTCCTAATAGGGCTATGGAATATGGGAAAATATTAAAAGATAACTTAATGGAAGTCGATCACGTTATTGAGATATCTGGAGATGGTCTTTTACTAGGAGTAAAGGTTGGGGGTAACTTCGCGCAAAAAGTTGCCGAGAATGCACTTCAAAGGGGTCTAATTGTTAATCCCGTGAGACCCGATGTTATTCGGATGGCGCCTCCATTAAATGTTTCAGACGCAGAAATTACCGAGGCTATTTCGAAATTTAGTGATTCATTGAAAGAAAGCTTGTCAAATAATGGCTAATCATATTTTAGATATTGACGACCTCACCCCAGATGACTTTGACAAGGTAATTGCTTACGGGCTGTCACCTAAGAGTGAAAAGGTAATGGCAAATAAATCTGCTGCACTTTTGTTTGAAAAGCCTTCAGCCAGGACTAGGCACGCAACTGAGACTGCTATCGTAGCCCTAGGTGGGCACCCCATAACGGTTAAAGGTGATGAAGTAGGTATTGGCAAGAGAGAATCGGTTCATGATCTCACCCTTACCCTTGCTTGCTACCATGCTGTAATTGGTGCCAGAGTTTTTGATCATGGCGTATTGGCAGAGATGGCAAGTGCAATCGATGGAGCAGGTGCACCATGTTCAGTGTTGAACTTACTTTCCGATAAGGCCCATCCTTGTCAAGGCGTAGCTGATATCATCACGATAATCCAGGCATCAAAGGAAATGAACTTGGAAATTAGTAACGCGCAAGTTACCTATGTGGGGGATTCAAACAATGTAGCTTCCTCTCTGGCACTTGCTTGTGCAATGGCTAGTGTGAAACTTGTTGTAGCTTCACCTGTCGATTTTCAACCTGAAGCTGAGTTGATTAAAAGGGTAGAGAGGCTTGGTGGCACTATTGAAGTAGTAACTGATCCCAATGAAGGAGTAGAGGGAGCCGATTTTATCTATACCGATACTTGGACTTCAATGGGCCAAGAGGCTGAAGCTTCAGTGCGAAAAGAAGTGTTTAGGAACTATCAAGTAAATGAATTATTGATCTCTAAAGCGAAAAAAGACGTCAAAATTATGCACTGCCTGCCAGCGCACCGTGGCGAAGAAATTACAGACGCAGTACTTGATTCAAAATCCAGCATTGTGTTCAAACAAGCATATAATCGCAAACTCTCTGCGATTGGACTGTTGACACTTATGGTGAAAAAACAAGGAGGACAGAAGTGGCCCTAACCAAAGCCCAAAGGCATTTTAAGATCTCCAAAGCTCTGGCTGACAACGTTGTATTGAACCAAACCCAACTGGTTGAAATTCTTGCCGAGGAGGGGATTGAAGTGGCTCAGACTACAGTATCTCGAGATTTGGAGGAACTTGGGGCCATCAAGATTCGCATTCCAGGGGATCAGAGTTGCTATGCAATCCCTGAAATGCCCACAAATCAAATAGCGCCAAGTGATCACTTAAAGCGAGTGCTTGGAGAATGGGTAGGCGAGGTGAGCGTTTCGCTAAACTTAGTGGTCTTGAGGACACCACCTGGATCTGCCCATGTAGTAGCATCTGCACTCGACCGAGCAGGACTAATAGGAGTCTTAGGGACAGTAGCAGGGGATGATACGGTGCTCTTGGTTGCCGATGAAAATTCTGGCGGAGAAAAAATAGGGGAGATGATTAGAGATCTAGCTGGTCTTTCCTCTCCCATTGAGAAATTAAAAGGAGTTTAAGTTATGGCGAAAAGAGCAGTGCTCGCCTACTCAGGCGGACTAGATACTTCGGTTGCAGTCGCTTGGTTAAAAGAAGAGTTGGGAATAGAAGTCATAGCCGTAGCAGTTGATGTCGGCCAAGGGGGTGACTTAGATGCTGTAAAGACCCGAGCACTTGAGGCTGGGGCTATAGATGCAGTTGTTATTGATGGCAAAAAGCGTTATGCTAACGAGATTTTGCTGCCTGCCCTTTATGCAAATGCGCTTTATGAAGGCAAGTACCCACTCGTCTCTAGTCTTTCGAGACCTCTCATAGTTGATCTACTGGTAAAAGAAGCCAGAAAATATGGGGCTGATTCTTTGGCTCACGGCTGTACTGGCAAGGGAAACGACCAGGTGCGATTTGAAGTAGCAACTCGAGCACTAGCACCTGACTTGGAAATTCTAGCTCCGGTGAGAAGTTGGGGAATGACTAGGGAAGAATCGATTGAGTACGCAAAAAAGCATGGCGTGAAGGTTCCTGTTACTAAAAACCGACTTTATTCAATAGATGAAAATATTTGGGGTCGGGCAATTGAGTGTGGAATTTTAGAAGATCCTTGGAACTCGCCCCCAGATGACGTTTGGGAAATGACATCTGTCAAAGAGACACCTCCGACATCTCTCACTCTCGGATTTGAAAAGGGTGTACCAGTTTCTTTAGATGGAAAAGAGATGGACTTTCTGACATT
>JABEUL010000124.1 GCA_013044465.1 Acidimicrobiales bacterium | reverse complement strand
GTAGGAGTGGAGCATATACAAGACCTGAGAGTGGCTCAACTGGAGTAGTGGGAGTAATGCCTTTCTGTAGCACCGGCCATGCTTCAGTATCTGCTTTTGGCTGAGCCTGGCGTCCTATCAAAATTGTGTGGTCCATCTCTTGTTGATTCATTCCTCGACCAAATGCATCCACGCCTCCTGTGTCAGCGCCAATGGCTTCAGCAAAAAACGATGGGAAGTAATTGTTTTGAGCACAAGCGGCCAAAATTAACTTTGGCGACACTGGGTCACATGCTGCACACACAACTGTCGTGACTCCACTTTGCTGAAGTTGGGCAACTAATGATGCAGTCTCTTGGCCGAGAATTGAGAAATTTAATGTAAAAGACTTAACTAATGCCGGAGTAACACCATATTTTGTCTTGAGAATATTCTGCATATTTTTAGCACACTCTTCAGTGGAACTTCCAGCTGGGTAAACTATACCGATCTTTCCTAATTGAGAATGCATTGCAGGGTCACCAGCATAGATTGCTGGCAAGTTGGCAATGGCTTTGCCGATAACGGCCGAGTCACCTTCAGCTGTGGTGTCACACGAGGGATAAGGGGTGTAGATATAAGGATAATTCTGCGTATAAAAACTATTCGGTTCAAACCCCATATCAAAGGAGACTACGTGCTGGGCCGCCAAGTATCCACCATATACCGAAGTTGAATCAATTAAAGAGACGTCAGCAAAGGCGTGAATAGTACTTGAAACATTTAGAGCATCAGCTCTTGACTGTTGGAAGCCTTGACCTAGATCTTCTTTGATGAAGTCACTAGTTCCTTGATAGGGAACGAGCACCACTTTTCTGCCATAAAGTTCGTAATTTTTATTAAAGACATTTATGTAGGCCTGCAAAGTATCAATTGCTTCTTGATTTGTTCCGATAATGGCAGGTGGAATAAGAGAGTATGCCAAAGATAAGTCTGCAGTGGATGCTTCTCTATAGGTGATCGTAATTGTATTAGCGGTCACCCCATTGGATGTAGCTCCACCATTGCTTCCGGTGAACGTTGGCTCACACCATGGAGAGTACTTAGACCATGACACCTGTCTGACCCCAGGTCCACATTCAACACCACTACGAGTTTGGCCGGATCTAAAAATCAAATTGGCAGTTGGATTCGCCGTACTGATTTCTTGACCACTGGCAAGAAAAGTTGGAGCTTGAGCAGCTAATCTCGGAGTGAAATAAAGTGTCGCACCGACAATAAGTACGAGCGCGAGAACTACTGCTACTCTCCTTTCACCACGCAGCGGAAAAAACGGCTGCTCAGGTATTGCTGTCTGTCCTGATATTTCTACCTTATACCGGGCCATAAAGTGACTCCTCGTCCCCTAGTTGTCCGACTCATGAACGCATAATAACGCCAGTGAGATAGTACTCTCTTTTATCTTGCTTTGCCCAACATTAGACAAAATTTATACTTTCGACAAATTTGCATCAAATTTTATAACCTAGAGCTCTCTCGCCCAATTGGATTCTTTAACCAAGTTTTGCAGGGTTTTTGCCGCCTGACCAGACTCAATTGAGGTTTTTGCTACCTCAATTCCCTCCTCTATATCTTTTGCTATATCAGCTATCACCAGAGCTGCTCCGGCATTCAATAGCACAACGTCTCTTTTGGGACCCAAGGTCCCACCTAATATACTTTTAACAATCTCGGCATTTTCTTTCGGATCTCCTCCTTTAAGATCGGCTGGTTCAGCTAAATCAAATCCAAAATCACCTGGGTTGATCTCAAATGATCCCTTTAAAATATTTCCTGATTCATCTCGTTTTAGCTCAAGAGCCCAGGTTGAGCCAACGGTCGAGATCTCATCCAAACCTTCATCACTATGGACGATAAAGGCATGCTTAGTTCCCTTTTGGGCTAAGACTTCACGCATTTTCTCAGCGACACTTCGGTCGGCTACACCTATTAGCTGTCTCCCGGCCTTGGCAGGATTGGAAAGGGGGCCCAGCAAATTAAAAGCTGTTGGGACTCCTAACTCTGACCTGATTGGGGATGCGTGACGCATTGCTGAATGGAACCGCTGGGCCAAGAAGAAACCAAAACCAACTGAGTTGATACAGTGCGCAACCCCTTTTGCGCTCAAATTGATCGCCACACCTAACTCCTCTAGAACATCTGCCGAACCCGACTTTGATGTAGCGGCCCGATTCCCGTGCTTGGCAACCTTTACCCCAGCGCCTGCAATCACTAATGCAGCACAGGTGGATATGTTAAAGGTTCCTGATCTGTCCCCTCCGGTTCCACAGGTATCTACCAGATTCTCAGAATTTTCCACCTCGCAGACTTCTCCATTTGAAACCATGGAAGTCACAAGTCCCATTAGTTCTTCAACAGTCTCACCTTTTGACTTCAAACCAATCAAAAAGCCCCCTATCTGTGCAGGTGTGGCTTGGCCAGACAGTATCTCGTTCATGGCCCAATTTGCTTGAGCTCGCGTGAGATCGTCGTGCTTAATTAATGCCGAAAAAATCTGAGACCAATTATTCAACTGCTCAGTCCCACCAAAGATCTCTGTCGAGAACTCCTCTTGCTATCAAACCAAGTTGGATCTGTGAAGTGCCTTCAACGATCGTTAATTGCTTTGCATCACGATAGTAAAGCTCAGTTAGATGATCTTCCATATATCCTGCAGCCCCAAGTAACTGTAAAGCCACTGATGAGGCTTTTACTGCAAGTTCAGTCGCATAGTATTTTGCAGCCGACAAATAGGGCACCCACTCTTTAGTGAACTTTCCTTGATCTGCGAGCCACGCAGATCGATACGTTAACAAACGGGCAGCTTCAACTTCAACAGCAAGTTTTGCAATTTCCCACTGGATTCCCTGTTGAGAAGAGATTGGCTTTTGGAACGCCTGTCTCTCCTGAACATATTTAGTGGCATACATCAGTGCGCCTTCAGCTAGCCCGATTCCTCGTGCAGCAACTATTGGGCGCATGGAATTGAGCCCAAGCATTGCTAATCTGAAGCCACCTACTTCACCTATCACGTTTTCTTTAGGCACACGGACATTGTCTAAGAGAAGCTCTCCTGTATCTACTCCCCTGACACCCATTTTCTTGTCGAGGTTTCCAACTGACAACCCATCGGAGTTTCTCTCGACGATAAAAGCCGTAATTGAGTCATGGGACCTTGAGGTAACCTCACTAGTTTTGGCAAATACCGTATACCAGTCAGCTTGGACAACTCCTGACATCCAACACTTAGTGCCACTTAGAATCCAGCCGCCTTTACTGGCAGGGTCAGGAACGGCTTTGGTCCTCATTCCCATTACATCACTACCAGCCTGAGGTTCACTTAGGCCAAATGCCGCTCTCTTTGTGCCATTTGCAATTCCTGGGAGATATTTCTCCTTTTGCTCTGTTGAGCCCGCAATCATGACAGGTCCAGTTGGAAGACGGGTTAGAAGCAACATCAATGCAGCAGTATTTGAGTACTTGGCTACCTCTTCAATCGCAATGGTCAATCCCAAGATCCCTGCCCCCGAGCCTCCGTAGGCTTCGGGTATACAGAGACCAAGAAGGCCGGCGGAAGCGAACACCTCAAAGAGATCTCGGGGGTACTCGCCGGTCTGGTCGATCTCCCTCGCCCTTGGCGCCACCTTGTCGACGGCTATTCGCCTAACTGTCTCCTGCAGTGCGAGAAGTTCGTCGGAAAGTTCAAAGTCCACTAGTTACCACCCTCAAAGCCGGCATGTCTCGGACTCCGATCTTAGCGAAACAGCAAGTAACTGGAATACACCGCCCCCGCTAACTCCAATCGGAAAGTATCGATTCTTTGAAACTTTCAGACAGCACGGCGCTGTGGCGATACTCAGGATGATCTATATCCAGAGTGACCACGGAATCTGCGAAGGCCTCTGCCTCTGTCTCAGCGAGCGAGAACGCTATGTAGTGTACAGTCGACGTGATGTCAGACCTCGTGAGCTGGCTCTCGTGATCCGCTTCAGGTGTCGACCAAAACACCTGGACAGCCCCGT
>JABEUL010000123.1 GCA_013044465.1 Acidimicrobiales bacterium | reverse complement strand
TCATAATTTAACAGTAGCTTTCACCTGCAATTATTCAATTTATGCAACTGCCAAATTAGGTCGTCGTGCCCCATGCGTGCCCCACCAGTTTATTTTTTGGGGAAGCCATTCTCATTTATCAGTGCTCAAATTCGATCAAGTAAAGTATCGTTAGGTGAGGATCTAGGTGCCAACTTAATCTTCGGCAAATCTTCACGAATGTAAAAAGCAAGTTCTCTTTCTATGGCAAAGAAGGTCCGAACTTAAATCCCATAAACACATAGCGCCTACCAGTACGACCTGGAAGTCGACCCGATACAAGATACGCTTTGGCAGCATCAGTCATCTCTACTGACCTGGGAAGCTGATTGGCAATTAGTGCCCTACTAGATTGATTCAGTACATCGGCGCTAATATAAAGAACTTTTTTTTCCACTACATTCGAGCGACACTCTCGGAGGCACATTCATCCAACTCCTACCCATTCCGATTTGATTACCCCTGAAGGAAAAGTAACTGAAACTCTAATGACATTTGAAAACCAAATAATCTTCCATTTAGAAGGTCTCCCTGCTGCAACTGCATCTGACCCTTAAATCCATACGCATCACTTATATTAAATTCACTCAAAACGATCTACAAGTTGTTTTTCTAATTTGATGGTTGAGATGTTTCCAAAAGAGGTATAAATTGAAGGATTCACTCCTACCGATAACGCCAAGTGATTTGTTCCCCTATAGTTGTCCTCAAATTTAAACTCAAATACGGCAACTTTCCGGCGTCTGCGAGGAAGTGCAACAGCCTGCTTTCTTGGTGGACATAAAGGATATGTAAAAGTTCGTATCATGTTTCAACTTCAAAGTCGTGGGGCAACTCAAACTTTCCCATTACTCAGATGCCCATTATTCCAAGTGGGTAGGTAGAGTTTGGCACATTACCTAGCCTGAAATTTCTGGTATGCCCTAGTGGCGTTCAAAGTGACTCACTGCCGGAATACGGTACGAAGCTGGACTTCGGAAAATCCTTTCATCCGAATACTCCTCCACCTCGGAAGACAATTCTGGGTGTCATTGAATTTATGTATTAATTGGACTTAGTTTCTTTTCTGGTGTTGCTCAATTCTCCTCCAACAGCTCATTCAATACATCAACCAAGAGATCCAGCTTCTCAATTGCAACCGACCATACTAGACTGTCGTCTATTCCAGCGTAACCATGGATGAGTAGATTTCGAAAGGCTACAATTCTCGCCAAATCAGGTATTCTTGCAGCTGTCTTGGTGTCGTATTTTGACAGTTGGCCCAGAGCCTCTCCAATTATCTCAAACTTTCGCTCCACCGCTGAACGCATCATGGAGCTTTCTTTGTAGTCCTCCCAGGACTTACCTTCTAAAAATAATCGGATCTCGCCTGATGCCTGCAGTGCATCCCATAGGTAGGTTCGGGAATCACGCAGCATAAAGTTCTTCTTTACTACCTTTAACTTTTTCAGCGAAATATGGATTAACCAGAGCAGACGGTGTAACTAGGTCAACCGGTAGTCCTAGTAATGTTTCCAGCCCATCCTTTAGGTCGAAGAAGGCATCGAATCTATTTGTCCCGTCCAGTAAGTCAAACTCCACGAGGAAGTCAATGTCACTGCGAGCTGGATCAAAGTCATCAGTGGTTGCTGAACCAAAGACAGCAAGATTCTTAACTCCAAATCGAAGGCATAGTTCAATAATGGCGCTACGTTTCAATGTCAATTCTTTAATCAAAGCATAACCTTTATTGTCGTCATTCTCATTTCCCAATATATTGTAAGACTCATTGTGTTACCTCTCGGAGAAGTTCTTGGAGCTCAGCTTCTAACTGCGAAATCTCAGCATCGATCTCTGAGAGCGGTCGAGGTGGTTTATAGGTAAAGAAATGCCTCGTAAACTGGATTTCGTAACCTAGTTTCGTCTTAGTGAAATCCACCCAAGCATCTTCAACATATGGCAATACTTCGGCCTTAAAGTACTTGTCAACCTCTTCTCGATATTCAAGTCTTGCTAGTCCTTCTAAAGGATCTGGCTCCCAGCTAACCGATTCCGGCGGTAATGGCACATTCTCGTAGTCTCGAAGTTCGCCGTCTGGTTCAAGTGAACCCTTCGTGTTTGTCACTATTGTTGCCTCAAAATCTCGGATGGCGATGAGTTCCCATAGCTTTTTCCGATTGCCTTGGAAAATGCATCTGCCCCCTTAAAGTCGTACACATTACTTATTCTACTTTCACTCAATACGATCTACAACATGTGCCTCAAACTCGATTGGTTAGATCCAAATAAAATCGCATTCATCCGCCGGCAGGAAAGCTGTAGAACTTCTAACGAATGAGTTTGAGAAGGCGCTTAGAAAGATAGGTGAAAAAGATCAATTTCGTGTCCCAAACGTGCCCCACGCAGAGGTAAAAAGGGGGTAAATACGGGACATTTGCAAAAATGACTAATTAAATAAACATACTCTGACCAGGTATTTTGGTGGGGCTAGCTGGACTTGAACCAGCGACTTCAGCATTATCAGTGCAGATGGCTTCATAATTTAACAGTAGCTTTCACCTGCACTTATTCAATTTATGCAACTGCCAAATTAGGT
>JABEUL010000122.1 GCA_013044465.1 Acidimicrobiales bacterium | reverse complement strand
GAGGAAGGCCTCTGAGGGACTTCCAGTAGTTTTAACCCAGCCAACCATGCCTATTGGCGCTGGGGATAGGGGACCTACACCATCGGGAAGGTTGGTTCTCGATTTTCTCAATGGAAAAATACCTGCTTACGTCGATACCACGTTAAACATAGTGGATGTAAGGGACGTAGCCATTGGACATCTATTGGCAGGAGAAAATGGCAAAGTCGGGCGGAGCTACATACTAGGTGGCACTAACTTATCGATGGCAGAGATACTTGGCTACCTTTCAGAAATAACAGGATTGAGAGCACCAACTCTAAAAATCCCTCGCTTCATCCCCCTTGGTGCAGCATATCTTTCAGAGTTTTTCCAATCTACACTTGCCAGAAAACAACCGTTCGTGGAACTTGAAGCCGTAAGGATGTCAGGAACCCATATGGCTTTCGATGATTCAAGAGCAAGGAATGAACTTGGACATTCACCAAGGAAAGTTACTTATGCATTGGCATCTGCCGTCGAGTTTTATCTCAAAAGCGGCTATGTGAAAGAAAACCGCATCGTGAAAGTGGACCAAGTGAAGCTTAAAAAAGCTCTCCAAAATTGAAATGAGATATGCCCATTTGCCACGTTAAATGGTTGATTTAATTCGGAACTTCCGCGCTGAGGGCACTCCCAATCGGTAATGTTGTCGCATGAAAAATACTATGTGGGACACAAATTAAGAGACGAAAATATGGAAGTTGGTTCCCCATGGACTCAAAACGGTAGCCTTCAAGAGCTTTATTTAGTAATTAGAAAATAGCGTCCAGAAGCGAAAAAGGGAGCAGTGAACTAGGAGCAGCCGACCTGTTTAGCTTCTAGCTACCAAGTGGTAACAAAAGTGTATGGTTTTGACATTTTAATCCAGTCGGTATATCTTGCTAAGATGCCAAAATTGAGAATTAGACTAATTTTTCCCATGCTAATAGTGATTGCCTCGACTCTATCCTCCTGCAGTACCCAAAATAGTGCAAACGGCGCTCCAGCAGTAAATGCAAAGGCCACTTTCACGGCACATGGATCTGACCTAGAAGCATATGTCTTAGGTGCAAAGCCCAATGAGAAATTGACTTTAGTAGATAATGCTGGAAAGGCAATCGCAAACGGAGTCGCTGACAGGCTAGGCAGTTTCATATTCAGAAACCTCAATGCTGGACCTGGCTATTACGTTAAATCACAGATTGGAGCAAAAGTTTACGGAACTTCAACATTCGCTGTGTTGGATCCCAACGTCAATCCGCCTGAGTCCTTCTACTCCGCCCAGCACATGCAGGTCGGATTGAATTACATAAAGATGAGAGACGGAGTCACTCTTGCGGCCACACTACGACTTCCTCCAGGAAAGACGCTCGCCGATGGACCATTTCCAACCGTGATTGAGTATTCAGGATACGCAACTGCTGCCCCTGGAAATTTGCTCAATCAACTGCTTGGGCAGAAACAGACGGGCAACCTACCTGCTCCAGATAGTGCAACTGTGGTGGGATCCTTACTCGCACCCATACTTGGCTTTGCTTCAGTTAGCCTTCAGATGCGAGGAACTGGCTGCTCAGGAGGAGCTTTTGACCTATTTGGTCAACTTACTACAACTGACGGATACGATGCAGTTCAGATCGTATCTTCGCAGCCTTTCGTGAAAAATCACAAAGTCGGATTAGTGGGCATCTCTTTTTCGGGTATATCACAACTTTTTGTAGCTGGTGACAGACCGCCAGGACTTGCTGCAATTGCTCCAATGAGCCCTACTAACGATCTGTATCAGATTGGTTTTCCCGGTGGAATAATGAACAATGGGTTTGCCCAGCAGTGGGAGCAGCAGCGAGTCGCTGATTCAAAACCTGCTCCTGGGGGTGGCCAACCTTGGGCTACTCAGATGATAGATCTCGGGGACAAGACTTGTCTATCAAATCAAGCTTTGCATTTGCAAATTCTCAACATCGATGCTCTAATGTCAACTGTGTCTCATCGAGATCCATCACTGTATGACATCAGATCGCCAGACCTTTGGGCTTCTAACATCAATGTGCCGGTATTCATTGCAGGACAGTTTCAGGACGAGGAAACAGGAGGTCAGATTGCAAATATCCTTACGTACCTAAAAAACGATCCGCACGTGTTCGCCACCTTGGACAATGGTACGCACGTTGACTCCATGGGCCCAGGAGTGTTGATCAGATGGCTGGAGTTCCTTGACATTTATGTCGCAGACGAAGTTCCAAGCGAATCTCCACTTTTTCTTACCATAGCCAGCCAAATGTACAATCACCTCACGGGGTCTCAAGGCGGAACACTTCCTCCAATGCGATTTACTAATGCACCCAACGTAACAACCGCCAAAGCCGAGTTCGAGCAACAGACTCCGAGAGTTAACGTGCTTTTTGACAATGGGGGAAATGCCCTCAACCCTGGAATCATGGACCCATTATGGTCACAGGGATTCTCCAGTTGGCCACCAACTTCAGAGATTACGACAAGCTACTATCTAGGTCCAACCGGAACACTTTCAACAACTAAACCTTCCACGACATCATCACTGTCTTACAATCCCAATCCCGATCTGGTTCCCCGAACTGACCTCCCAAGTGGAAATGCCTGGGCGGCACTTCCACCTTACAAATGGCTCCCTACCCCGTCTGGAGCGGGACTTGGATTTATAACAAAACCTTTTTCAAGTAATATGACTGTAGTGGGACCTGCAAGTTTGAATTTATGGATCAAGTCCAGCGCGCCTGATACAGACGTACAAGTGGACGTGACTGAAGTCTTGCCGAATGGACAAGAGATGTATGTTCAATCGGGATGGCTTCGCGCCTCGGATAGATCTCTGGACAGTTCAAAATCGACGGCCCTTCACCCTGTCCCGACTTATCTAGCTTCCACTGCCTCCCCACTGCCAGCTAATGTCTTTACCGAAATCAGGGTCCCGATACTTCCAATCGGATTCGCATTCCGAGCAGGATCGAGACTGCGGATAGTTATTTCAGCTCCTGGTGACGACAGGCCCGCGTGGGCATTTAAAACTTTCGAAACTTATGGCAAAGTTAAAGATACGGTGGAAATCGGTCCGGCAGGTGAGTCGGCATTAGTCCTTCCCGTAGTTCCAGGAATTACTCCCCTTGATTCGCAGCCCCCGTGCCCTTCTAATCGCGGTGAGCCGTGCAGAATTTATGTTCCTGAGAGCAACGGTGGTTGATTGAGACACTTTAGAAGTCTCAATCAATTGTAGTTGATTCTTTTAGATTCGCATTAACGTAAAAACAACTATTGCTGAGTAAGTTTTGCTGACTTCATAATCTCATACCCACTTGCATCTTTCTCAAAAGGCAAAATGGCCATTTAAAATAAAGGTGACTTTGAAATAACTCCAGTCTCCATGCGTTAACTGGCCTATGAGAAAGGTGTACTCCTAAGCAGCAGTAGTGCCGTTCACCTCAACAACCCTTACTAATCTTAGGTGCTGCTGAAAAATAAAAATAGTCTAAAACTGCATACAGATTTAGTGGCCATCGTTGTAATAGTTTGGAGCCCGATGTTTTTTATGACCTTAAATTTGGCGAGTAGACCTTCTAAAATAATTCTCATAATACAATATGTCCTAGGTGCAATACACTAACTACATGCGAAGTTTAGGTCTTGATTCAGAACTCGATGGAAAAGATTCAACGGGCTCCTACTGCCACGGGTGAGTCGGTATCGGAGTTCAACCTGAACGCCGCAAAAGTTCGTGCCAACACCACGTTAGCTGGTAGCCCAAATGATATTTTCTTTGACGTCATCGGTGTCATACATGGTGGAGGGGGAAATGCTCGTTATTCAGTCAATGCTTTTTCGCAAATCTTATCTAACGACCGAGCCAGTCGTTGACTCTTACTGATGCCGGTCCTCTCATTGCTTTAATCAGCACAGATGAAGCCGACCAAATTGCCTATCTCCAAGCGCTCAGCAATCTCTCGTTACCACTTGAAACAACGTGGCCTGCCTTCGCTGAGGCTATGTGTATATTGAGGAGGGTCAGTGGCTGCATAGCGCAGCGCGCACTTTGGCGATTGATCTCCACAAACCGGATTGTCCTCGTCGAACTCTCGACATCTGCTTTGGCAACCAGCGCTCGGCTTATGGACCAATATGGCGACAGGCCAATGGATCTCGCCAATGCCACCCTCGTCGCCTATGCCGAGGAGAATGGTCACCGAGAAATCTTTACGCTCGATTCTGACTTCTTAATGTACCGGATTCGCGGTCGTCAGCGCTTTGTGGTCATTCCAAAAATGTACTGAATCTGAATTGAAACGCCTGGCAATTTAGATAGTGGGTTGGAGGGCGTCAACTAACCCGATTGTTATCGTTAGTAAGATCTAATCCTCGGCTAATCCTTCAGGGCCAATCTGATTAAAAAGCTCCTGTTTTAGGTGTATCCATTCCTGGCGAACCCAAATTATCGAATGATTCTTAAGTCACTCCATAT
>JABEUL010000121.1 GCA_013044465.1 Acidimicrobiales bacterium | reverse complement strand
GTCTAAGTAGTTAATTATTTCACTTTCAGCGCTGGGAAGAGACGGAACATGAGCCATCTCTTCTAGGTAGGAAGTTGTGTCTAAAGAAACTTGCCGAGCTCCGCTTGTTAGAGCAGTACACACCGTATTTGCCCACTTTATGGGTGCTGCAGTAGAAGTACTGCTTGCCACCGTTGGAGAAATGTTCGCGCCCGATGAGCAACTCGCCAAGGGGGCTGTCAACAAAATAATTGCCCAAATTTTGCAAAAAAGTTTCAAGACCCTAATTTCTAGCACTACCGTGGAATGTTGTGAATGAAAAACAGCAGATTGCTATGACTGCAGATAGATTACTGGTCCAAATACCTCTGGCCGAAGGGGAGAGGCGTAGCCGCTCGGGCATACTAATCCCAGCTACTGCCCAAGTTTCAAAGCGCCTAGTATGGGCAGAAGTTGTTGGAAGTGGGCCACAGGTGAGAAATATACACATTGGAGACAAAGTTTTATTTAATCCAGAAGATAGATTCGAAGTTGATGTACAAGGAGAAGATTACTTGATTCTAAGAGAGCGCGATGTACATGCAGTTGCTTCTGAAAGGATTGAAGGCTCGACGGGGCTATATCTGTGATGGAAAACGTAGAAATTAATAATTATCCAAAAATCGGAGGGGAACCATTTTTCACGACAGAATCCTTTATCCCTGATCAGGAAGGTATTTCAAGTCTAAAATTCACTTCAGACGGGCTGATTCCTGCAATTATCCAGGAGAGAAAGACTGGCCAGGTGCTGATGATGGGCTGGATGAACTTGGTTTCACTGGAGAAAACTATTGAGACTGGTCGAACTTGGTTTTGGTCTAGAAGTCGTCAAGAGTACTGGTGCAAAGGAGAGACATCAGGGGATCGGCAGTATCTAAGGGCCATAAGCTACGACTGTGACGGCGATACTCTTTTGCTTGTAGTTGACCAGGAAGGTTCGGGAGCTTGCCATACTGGGGCCCACAGCTGCTTTTTCAGGCCTCTGGCAGGCCTTGATTCCCCTTCGGAGGGTTGAAAGCTTGGCTTCATTTGTTGCCCCACTGGAACTAGAGAATTGGCTAAAGCACTCGAGGGCGTGCAATATGATGCCCGTTGCTGTCGAAGTGGCATCGGATTCAATTACGCCAGTTGCGCTGTTTTTGAAATTAGTGGATAAAAGTGAGGGATTTTTACTTGAATCTGTAGAACATGGGGGCAGGTGGTCCAGGTATTCCTTTGTAGGCCTTAACTTCAAGTCTTGGCTTACATTGGATAAGGGCGAAGTCTCGTGGCAAGTCATGGCACCAGACGATGCTTTGGAGCAAGTCGAAATCGATAGAAGCAATGGTTACTTGGGTGCTCTTGAAGACCTACTTGGTCAACTGGTGTCACCCAAATTAGATACCTTCCCTCCTCTTCACAGCGGTGTCGTTGGTTATATAGGTTATGACATTGTCAGGGAAATCGAGCACTTGCCAAATGTCCCTAAAGATGACGTGGGGACACCGGATGCCATGATGGGCGTAATTGGCCAGATGGCAGCATTTGACCACTGGCGCCAAAGGCTGGTCTTAATTGACAATGTCTTTGTCGGGAAAGGCTTGGATGACGAATCCAGAAAGGGTCTTTATCTAGAGGCGATCAATCGGTTGAAAGTACTGGTTGAAAAGATAGAAGAGGCATCCTCAAGCGATACCACACTGCCATCAAGGGAATTCAATAACGCCCTATTCAAGCGCTCCATGGTGCAAAAAGATTATATTGGTGCAGTCAAGGCAATAAAGGAATTTATTGTTCTAGGAGATGCTTTTCAGGTAGTCCTCTCACAAAGATTCGATTTGGTTCTAGATGCCGATCCCTTTGATGTCTACCGGGTGTTAAGACAAGTTAATCCATCGCCCTATCTCTATTTTTTGAAAAATCCAAGAGTTACCGTGGTTGGAGCCTCTCCGGAACCAATGGTGAAAGTCATTGACGGCAGAGTTATTTCTAGGCCAATTGCAGGCACGAGAAAAAGAGGGTCCACAGATGAAGAAGACCGCATCCTTGGTGCAGAGTTAATTGAAGATCCGAAAGAAAAAGCTGAGCACGTAATGCTTGTAGATTTAGCCCGGAACGACGTGGGCCGAGTGGTGAACTTTGGAAGTGAGGAAGTGGATGAACTCATGGTACTTGAGCACTACAGCCATGTAATGCATCTGACTTCTCAGGTCTCTGGAGAGTTGAAGGAGAATACCTCTTTAGTTGACGTACTAAGAGCTACACTTCCTGCAGGAACGCTCTCTGGGGCGCCTAAGGTGAGGGCAATGGAAATAATAGATGAGCTTGAAGTGACAAAACGAGGCATTTATGGAGGTGTGGTAGGGTACTTTGACTTCTCAGGCAATATGGACACTGCAATTGCAATAAGAACTATGGTTGTGACTCCCAATGGCAACGCCTACCTCCAAGCAGGAGCCGGCATCGTGGCTGATTCCGATCCTGAAAAAGAAGATGCCGAGTGTTTGGCAAAGGCTGCTGCGATGATCAGCGCCATTTCAGGTGCAAGATCGATGGCCTCAAGGCGCATAGAAATAGATCAGGGATAATTTTGATCTCTATTGCCGGAACTATTCAAGATCGCCGAGTACTTGTAGTCTCAGGAGTCGATTCAATCAAATATCTACACAGTCAACTGTCAAATGACATTGAAAATCTAGAAATCGGAACTCCCATATGGTCACTTTTGCTAAAGCCCACAGGCAAGCTTGTTACTTTGATGAGAGTCTTAAAGGCAACCGAGGAGCTTATTTATTTAGAGATGGATAAGGATGCCACAATCGAGACTAAAGAGGCCCTAGAGCGCTTTAAAATCAGGGTGAAAGCCAATATTGAACTTAGTGACTTCCAGGTAGTTAGACTCCCAAGAGATGAATCACTAAAACAAGATTTATATGAAGGCATAAATGGGTGTATTCGCGTTGAGTTTTCATGGAATCAAATAAAGCGGCTTGACTACATCGTAAATCCCGACGAGGTTGAAGTTGTTTCTGTGCCAGATGGCGATGCTGAGGTTGAGCGCATCATGGGCGGGTTTCCTAAAAAAGGTCAAGAGTATGGATCGGATCTTATTCCTGCTGAAATTCCTTCCTTAGTTGAAAATGCCGTCAGTTTTACCAAAGGATGTTACATAGGACAAGAGTTAGTAGCAAGGGTAGATTCGAGGGGTTCAAACACCCCGAAGACCCTGAAGGCAATTCACTCCCCAAATAATGAGATAATGCCCGGTGACAAGCTATTTTTAGACTCATCTGAGTGTGGAGTGGTCACATCATCTACCTTTTTTTCGGGCCATGGCTACATTGGACTTGGATTTGTCAATAGGCGAGGCTATGAGGCATCTTCCTTGGAAGTAAAAAGGGGCGAAATCAGTGAATACTTCCAGGTCAATGTGGGTCCCATTCCTTTACACTTTCCTAACAATTAGGTCATAATATTAAAACAATACGAAGTTTTAATAGAAACATAGATTGAAAAGTTCAATTTATTCTCAAGTGAAAATCACTTGTATGATCGCAATTAAAGGAGAAAACAATGAAGTTAGCAAGCCTTCCAGCAGCAGTAGCTGCAAGTGCAGTGCTTGGAGTAGGAGGTGTGGCTTTTGCCTTGACCTCTGGGTCCTCACCGACTCCACTAAGTGCATCCCAGGCATCAGCCACAACTACCCCCAGTGGAACTCACAATGGTCTAGGCCAAGCATGCAAGAAGGCAAATGCCCAAGCATCAGGCAAAACCGGTGTCTGCAACAAGGGCGCTTTGAAGAAAATGCTCAAGAAAAGGGGTGTTCACGCTGAGGTTATATTCAAGGGCAAGAACAACACTTGGGTCACTGTAGATGAAGACAGAGGAACGGTTGCAAACGTTTCTTCAACTTCCATTACTGTGTCAAGGCCCGATGGGGTTAGCGTGACAGCACCCATAACGTCAACCACTAAGTTCCGTGGACTTCCTGAGTCTAAGATCGTCTCGGGTGACAGAGTAATCCTCGTCGAGAAGGACCACTCAGCAGTACTTATCGCAACAGCTGCTCCAAAAACATCGACTAACTCGTAATAGCAACACCGAGAGTCATTAACTGGTGGACCCATTAGGGGTCCACCAGTTTTTTACTTTCTGGATTGCTTGGCTCATTGCCATATCGTGTGACTTTCAGGGAGGCAGTACTCGTTTGAAATTATGTATACGGTATAATCATAAGGGTATTAAAGAAATCGGCCAGGACCCCAATTTCATATTTTAGGTGAATAGGCTCTATAAACATTCCACTATGATCCTGGTATTCTGCGAGTAAAAATCCGCTAGATTATGCATAACTTTGCACTTCTATTTTTGTATCTCATAAGCCACCAAATTTTGCCACTTCACCGATAAGAGCTGCCCGCGTGGCAACGTGGTCGTGGCACCGCTCTCTCAAGGTAGAGACACGGATTCAAATTCCGTGGGGCTGCTTTTAAGAACTCAGAACAAACCTATTAGACTTACCTAGGCTCTTTACGTTTACCAATCCGTAAGCAAATTATGACAATATGAATTTCGCTTTTATTAATTTTTTATTTGTTGCAGGTCTATTCCGAGATGAACCGACTTAAGTGGTACCTGTGGAATTTGTCTTACTGCGCTTACTGCGCTGATGAGTATTTTCTTATGCTTATCATCAAGTGTAAACAAATCTCCGTCTTCATAATAGACGAGTGCTTTAAGACTTGTGGATGGCTGAAAGTTGTTGCCGTATAAAGCCTGAGCTGAGGCCATTCCGTAGGCCAGATTAAGTCCGGAAATAAGCATTGCCGCTATATCCATATAGTCCTTAGCCTTGGGCCTTTGCAATATTACCGCCAACTTAGTTGCTAACAAGTCGTCTAGCGATGCAACGCATAATATTCCGTCATCTGTTAAATCCGGTTCACCGACTCTTCCAAAACCGATACCTCCAAAGAATGACACCTTTGTATATGAATCAATGCTTTTATTGGTTGAAACAAGTAAACTTAACGTGTTCGTTGCATTTTGGATGATTGTTGATTCTCTAAAGAATGGAATTTTGTTTGCCAGTTGTCCTGTGTCAAAGTCATTTTCAGTGAAGAAATCGAAATCAACCGACTGTCGGTGTCCAAGGCGCAGTGCAATGGCTGTCCCTCCATAAAGTACGAATCCAAGCCCAGTTACTATTGAAAGATCTGACCACAAACTGTTTTGTTCAGGCGGCAGTATCTCTCGGTAAGGTTTTAGCATATCAATGCTATAAGAATTGCCGACGAGGTAAAAGAGGAACTTTGCCCATTGGTGCAAGATTGAGTCGATAATGCCAGTAAGCCCACGAATTTGCGTCAAACTGTCCTGGCTCAGCCTGCTGTAAAACTCTCCGAATAATATCGTCACCTACAAGATCGGTAAGGCTCTCAACATCTTCATAGCTCCCAATATTCATTACTTGGGCAATAACATGCTGAGGAAAACTTACCGCTTCATCAGGTGTCTTCCACCAGATATATTTAGAAGCATAGTACTTGAGTAACGCCGGGTCTAAATTTATCAAAGGTCGTGTACCAACATCGGCGACTACAGAAATCAATCTTTCACCCATACATCTATTATAACACACGGCCTTAATTACTCATATGGAGAGTGAAATTCACTGGCAGTTTTTCAACTAAGACCACAGTCGTAGAAGAAATTTCAACAATTTAACAATAATAAACCTGTTTAACTATGCTCAATTCAAAAGCAGAACATTAATTTCTCCAAGTCATTAAAAACGTCACGTTCAACTTCAAATAAATCTGTTAGTCGCTTTTGAAAATCCGGATCTCCTCTACGGGCATCGATATATTTATTTATCGCATTCCGAACTACTTCTGACACCGACACGTTGTCCGTTCGAGCGACGATTTCAAGCGCCTCTGCCGTCCCTCACTGTCAGGAAAGTTGTCGCATGAGAAATTAACATAGAGGGCACTTATTAAGGAGAAGTAATTATGGAAACTCGTTATTCACGAGCTCAAAAAGATGAGGCTT
>JABEUL010000120.1 GCA_013044465.1 Acidimicrobiales bacterium | reverse complement strand
CGCAATAACTATCACTTTCATAAGCTTGGCTGGGCTTTTCTTTTTCCTTACATTCCGACACCTGGCAGCAATTGCCGAGACTAAACATCTATATTCTCGCCTGGAAAAGGCAAATGAAGAATTATTTAATATTTCTAGGGCCGACAGTCTCACTGGTCTTTTGAATCGAAGAGCCCTGAGCGAAGGCATGACAAAACTGTTGGCTCAGTCAAAACGAAGTGGCCACGAAGTATCGGTCATTATTCTAGATATTGACAGGTTCAAAAGCTACAACGATCGATTCGGTCACATTGTAGGTGACCAAGTGCTTAGGCGCCTTGCAGCAATAATGTACAACACAATTCGGGATGTGGATATTGCCGCTCGATATGGAGGCGAGGAGTTCTGCGTCGTGCTCCCGTCAACTAATGGTGAGGGTGCAGTGCACGTGGCTGAAAAACTACGGATTACGTGTGATTCGATAGAGGGTGACCACCACTTCACTTTCTCGGCCGGGGTAGCCACGTGGGACGGTATCGAAAACGTTGAATCACTTATCCAGCGTGCCGATGGGGCGCTTTACATTGCAAAAGAAAGCGGGAGAAATCGTACAATTCTTATACCAAATCCTCAGCATCTACCATCCAACTTGTTACTCAATACCTGAAAATTTAGATATGATTAATAATTCAACGCAAAGCACTTATCGCTGCTCGTTAGCGGTAATTAACTTTTTAGACGCGGAATATGTCAATGGGGCCTTTGGTAATCAACGTTAAGAGTCTTTTGCTTGGGAAATCTCAAGCAAAAACTGACAAGTTAGAGGGAGTATTTGATCCACGATGGATCAAGCTATTCGCAATTTACTGGGCAATTGCTTCGCTTGTTTCTACGCTAATTGCTGTTTTCCTGCACGGGGAACTCCCCTACATAATTATCATCGTATTTGCTTCAGGACCCTTAGTTGGCCCAGCAATTGTGCTAGGCACCCTGCTTGTCAGGAAAGGGCCCCCAGAGCACTTGCATATATGGCAAGGCTGGCTACATGGATTGAAGCTTTTCTTTTTGTGGGGTTTCATGATAGGAACTGCCGCAATCACAGAGTGGCTCACGCAAAATAGACCTCACTGGGGTGTTATTTGGGAGGTTTTGCGAGTAGTGGGACCGCTATATGGGATCATGACATTTTTGTTTTGGAGTTGGTCGGTTAAGCAGACTATGAAGTTGGCACCCAGTATCTGGCAACGCGCCGAACTTATTACCAATGTCATAATGGCCGTTGTCATTATTTGGCTTCCTTTCACTATTGTATTTGGACCGGCCGTAATTCCGGAATGGATTAAATGGCAGCCTACTCTTCATTCCTTAAGTGCTGTCGTAGGGATAGCTGCGATACTTGTGTGGGCTGGGGCCATGATGGATCTACTAAAAATAAAATCCGGTAGAAGAGCAGTATCAGTTGATGCACTGGATGTTTTAATGGCTGTAGTGATACTTGCAGGGCCAGCAATGCTTGCAATCGAGTCGCATTTAACCTACGAAAAAGAAATCATGTGGTTCTTGCTGCCAATTTTGACAATGGCCTTTTTACTGCCTGGTGTGGCAGGAGCCACAGTTATGACATTTGCTCGCCTTCCGCGAGGCGAACGGAAAATAGTTGGGGCTTTAATTGGACTTTTGGCAACTGCAAGTATCCAGGCCTGGCTTCAGATAATAGAGGTTTTAAATGGTTTTAGGTTCCCAATTTGGCCATTCATATTTGCTGAAACAGTTAATTTTGGATTCTTTATGATGGTGCCACTGTTCGAAAGGAGTTCTTCGATGCGTGGTCTAGAACGCCTGTCAGCTAGAGCACAGCTTAGAAGTTGGAACCTGATGCCAGCAATTATGTTTGCGGGAGTAGTTCTATTGTTACTTGAAACTTGGAATGTTCGGCATTCCATTACATGGGCACCTTGGTTTTCAGCATTTATTTTGGTAGCACTCATAGCATTTGCAACTATTCGCCACATGTTCATCGTAGTTGAGACAAGATCCCTATATAGAGAACTCGAAAGTCTTGCGCGTGAACTGTATGCTCAGGCAAGATCAGATCCGCTAACTGGCCTTGAGAACAGAAGGTCTCTCACTGAGTCACTTGATCAGCTACTGGCTCAGGCAAAAAGGTCTAAGACACCATTTTGTTTGATCATGATTGACTTAGATAATTTCAAGAATTACAACGATAGCCATGGCCACTTAGCCGGGGACCGATTTTTGCAAGTCTTGGCAATGAATATTCGTGAATCAATCCGGGAGCAAGATTTTGCAGCAAGATTTGGTGGAGAGGAATTCTGTTTAGTCCTTCCAAATACTCCGCTAAAAGGAGCAGAGCAGTTGGCAACTAATCTTAAGGTACTCCTCAGATCCGAAGTATTAATGGAGCGAAATATGACATTTTCCGCAGGAATTGCCGAATGGCAATATGGCGAAGACCAAGAAGATCTGATCAAACGTGCCGATAAAGCCCTATATCGGGCAAAAGCTGAGGGTCGAGATCGCATCTACTTAGCTAATTCATCTATATAGTCGGGGCAAAGAACCCTGAAACGTCAATTACGAAATCGGTTTTTGCATTTGATGTGATTAACGACTGATTTGTTGAGCTCGTTCCGATTACTGCCGCGTTGGCATAGGTTCCCGGAGATGACCAGTTGACATTCGATACCTGGGGAAGAGTAATTGAGCTTGACCAGGAAGTCAGATAGCCAGCCGTTGAGTTGTTTGTCACGGTTAAATTGCCAATTACCCCGTCTACACCAGTTGGAATCAGAGTCGGTGCAAATGTCACGGTATCGGGAGCGCCGACTACGCCAGACAAAGTTTGTCCCGCATCTTGGTATCCTGAGGCGCTTCTGGAATCTGCCACCCTAACGGGAGAAGTCAAAAATACCTGGTCCTTCCCGCTACTTCCGAACCACCCGACTACATCTACTACTACATCAGCACTTTGGTTCAGATATATTGAAATGGATCCGCTAGCACTAATTGGCACGAACACTGTATTGGATACAGTCTGTCCTTGGCTAAAGTTGATATCGGAAAAAGTTGGCGGCGAAGTCGACGGAGTGCCTGTTGCAAAGACTGACGCAAATCCGTTTGCCTTGGTATTTACAACTGTCAAAGTTATGGCAAGTGTGCTTACTCCAGAAGTTGGAATCGGAGAACCCGAGCCAGTAATTTGAAATGACCGAGTTTGTCCGGCCCCAAAGGTTTCATTGGCATAAGTGGATGGATCATTAGCTCCAGATCTCGTATCTATTGCGCGATATGGGCTCACTGTATCAAAAGAATCACCGCTTCCTGAAACTACGTATCCCTCTACATCTATTGCAACGTCGACAGAACCTTTAAAGTTGGCAACCGTAACTGAGCCGTTGGTCCCTATCTGGCAAAAGACCATATTGGCCACTGCATAACTTCCAGCTGCAAAATTCAACGATGATGTAGCAGGAGGGGATGTCCCGGATGGATAAAGACTTAAGTAGCCGCTTGTATCTGGCGCTATGGCGGTAACATTTAGAGCTACGCCAACCGCATTGGATGGAACTCCTCCGACTCCAGCTACGGCAAAGGAAAGACTCTCATTAGAGGAATTTAGAGTTTTGCCTGCGTATGTGGCTGGGTCAGTAGCTCCGGACCTAGTATCCACGATGCGAGTTGGAGTGATTGCGGTGTAGCTACCTCCTGCATAATAAGTGAATAAGTTGTTTACTCCAGATGAGCCATTATCCCCACTTACCACTACACTTTGTTGACCAATTCCAGAAGGAACTGTTACCTGAATTGATGTTGGAGTAATTGTGCCCACAGTTGGTGCCGTTACTCCCCCGATTGAAACAGATGAAGTTGAATCAAAGTTTGCTCCAGAAATTGTCAACGTATAGCCGCCCTGACTG
>JABEUL010000014.1 GCA_013044465.1 Acidimicrobiales bacterium | reverse complement strand
ATCTGGCGTGGGTGATAAACACCACTTTCATCGAATGTTCCCATTGATGAGCTTGAACTTAGCTCTTCGGTTATTGAAAAATCTGACATCTTCTTTTAGCCCATACTCTATTGGTGACACCTAGACGAACTACAACCAAGTATTAGGGCAATCTCAGCGAGATCTTCTAGAGAGGATTGCGGTGCAAACCCAATAAGAAAATAACACGTTTTTGCCACCCCCCCTTACTAACTGGCCTTTTCCTTTGCTAGACCCCATGATTTTCCAATTCCAACCTCAACCAATAAGGGAATATCCAACTCGACGACATTGGCCATACCCTCTTCCAACAAAGCCTTTACTTGTTCGGCAATGCTCTCATGTGCCTCCACAATAATCTCGTCATGGACCTGGAGAACAATGGCTGCATCCAACTCCTCTTGCTTTAGTTTCCTACCAACGGATAATAAAGCCAGTTTGAAAATATCTGCCGCACTTCCTTGAACAACTGCATTCATTGCCTGCCGTTCAGCTGCATTTCTCCTAACCCATTCACTTGCTCTCAAATCAGGAAGTGGACGTCTCCGTTTGAACATAGTTTCCGCATAGCCAAGTTCTCTGGCTGAATCGATGCAACTTTGTGTATAGGTTGCAACCCCTTTAAAAGCTTCGAAAAATCTCTCAAGTATTTCCTTGGCTTCACTTACTGAAGTTCCTAGTCGCTCAGAAAGCCCATAAGCCTCCATTCCGTAGGAAAGCCCATATGCCACCATCTTGGCTCGACTTCTTTCAAAAGAGGTAACTTCACTTGGCTCAATCCCATAAATACCGCTTGCTACTTGGCGATGGACATCAAGACCATTGGAAAACGCGTAAATTAAACCTGGATCTTTAGACAAGTGGGCAATTAAGCGGAGTTCAATTTGATTGTAATCAGCACTCACCAATAAAGAGCCTTCTTTAGCCATAAAAACTTCTCTGAGCTTTTTCCCAATATCAGTTCTAATGGGAATATTATGTAAGTTCGGATTTTCAGAGGAGAGTCTTCCAGTCCGAGCTACAGTTTGCGTAAATGAGGCATGAATTCTGCCATCTGGCTCGACTGTAGCTAAAAGTGGCTTTCCGTATGTGGAGCGGAGTTTTTCGAGTTCCCTATATTTTAAAATGACCTCGATAATTGGATGAAAACCAACTAACTTTTGAAGTGATCTTGCATCGGTGGACCTACCAGTCTTGGTTTTTTTGCCAGCTTGTAGACCGATCTCGTCGTAGAGAATCTCTGAGAGCTGTTTGGTGGAGTTGACATTGAATTTCCGACCTGCCATTGCTTGTATCTCTGTGGAAAGACTATCAACATCTTTTTCAATTTCAGATCCAAATTCCTCCAAGGAAGACTTGGACACGCCTATCCCGACAATTTCCATCTTTGCAAGTAGGTCGACGAGTGGCATTTCGATTTCGTTGAGTAGTATTGACATTGATTTTTTCTCTATATCTGGAATCAAGGTATGGTAAAGCAAAATAATGTGTCGAATATTTTCAAGCAAGGCATCATTTGGATTTGCCTCAGCACCTAGCTCCATCTGCCCCTGGATCACTTGAGGTAATTGGCCCTGTCGGTATCTTGTTCCGTCAATCCTGTAGATTTCCGCCAGCTGTTTTAAAGTGCTTTTCCCCTCCGTAGGATTCAAAAGATAACTTGCTACTTGACAGTCAAACTTCGTGGTTCCAGGTTCAACTCCTAGGGCCCAAAGAGATCGCCAAAGTTCCTTTTGGCTATAGCCAATAACACTTTTACAGGAAAGAATCTCTGAAACCTCACTTCCAAAGATCGTGGAACTAATTTGCTCTGAATTGAAAATTTCCCCCTTGACTTGAATTTTTTGGTCGCTAATCTTGGTCTGGTAACCCACATAGAGAAGCTTCAGAACTCCTCTGCCGGGCTGTCCGTCCCATATTGCCGACATCACTATATCGCCATCTTGACCTTTCAAAGCTTTAAAACATGCTGAGGCATCTTTCGAATCTAATAATTCAATATCAACCTCAAGGTGTGCAATTTCTTGATCATCACTTTGCTCGTCATCAGGCTCAGCAATTACGAATTCATTTAAAACCTTGGAAAATCTAGTCCAGGTATTGTGCAATTCATACTTTTTAAACCACTTCTCAACTTCCCGCTTTTGAAAATTCCCAAACCTCAAATGTTCTATATCAATCTCAAGAGGAACATCAGAAACGAGTGGAACTACTTCCATAGATGAGACCAGTAGATCCTTATTGGCTATTAAGGACTCCCTTACCTTGGGTTTTAATTCATCTAGATGATCGTATATCTCGTCGATGGTTTTATAACTGTTAACCAAGATTGCGGCGGTTTTTTCGCCGATTCCTTGTATCCCAGGTAAATTATCTGACTTATCGCCACGAAGAGCAGCATAAAGCGGGTAGTCAATTGGCAAAACACCCGTTCGGTTCGCAATTCCTTCTTCGTCGTAAAGCTCGACCTGGGAAACGCCCTTTAGGGTGTACATTACTTTTGTCCAAGGGTCCTCAACCAATTGAAAGCAGTCTCGATCTCCAGTAACGATAATTGTCGAACCGCCCAGCAATTTATTAGACCTTGCAATGGTGGCTACTATGTCATCAGCTTCATATCCTGGCACTTTTAAAACCGGTATATTTAAAAGACCTAACACTTCCTGTATTTGGCCGATCTGGACAATGAGATCTTCAGGTGTTGGCTGTCGACCGCCCTTGTAGTCAGTCACTATGACATGCCTAAATGTCGGATCTGGCAGGTCAAAGGCTGTCACTACGAGATCGGGCTTTTGGTCTCGTAGCATTGAGATAAGCATTGACATAAAGCCATGTAATGCGCCTGTAGGAGCTCCTGACGAAGTGGTTAGCTCCTGTCTGGCCAATCCATAATATGCCCTATAAGCAAGAGAATTACCATCCAGGGCAAGTACTTTCACTTAATCAATGCTAGAAGAGTTTGAGGTACTTGCCAACAAAATTATTACGATGTAGGTATGCCCTATGGATTTCATCCTCCTCTTGAAGAGTATTTAGTAGCTATTTTTGAACTCGAAGAAGATGGGGTAACAGTGATCCAAGCGCGCCTCGCTGAGAGACTCAGTCACTCTCCTCCGACTGTTTCAGAAGTGATTAGAACTTTATTGAAAGAAGGCACAGTCACCAAATCTGGACGCGGAATATCACTCACTGAAAATGGACGGCAAAAAGCTCAAAGTATTGTCAGAAAGCATCGGCTAGCCGAGCGACTTCTGGTTGACATTCTTGGACTTGACTGGCATTTAGCTCATGAAGAAGCTGGGAGATGGGAACATGTGATTTCCGACAGAGTAGCTGGCCGAATCGCGGCTCTAACCTCAAATCCTTCGACTTGCCCACATGGCAATCCAATCCCCGGAACAATCCAGCTTCCTGATGACGGCAGGGTTCGCTTACCCGAGGTTTCAGTTGGTAAAAATGTCAACTTGGTTCGAATAGGCGAAGGAGCCGAATCTAAAGGAGAAACTCTGAGTTATCTTTTCAATAGCGGAATTAGTATCGGCACAACACTGAAAGTCTCCAAACCTCTTAAGCCACAAACGATGAGGGTTAAGGTTGAGTCCCACTTTGTAGAATTAGATCTAAACGTTTCTCAATTTCTTTGGGTAGTAGATGTGCCTTAGGGAACTAATTCGCCAGAAATAACTTGCGAACTTACTTCGCTCATAGTTTTGCGATTGTCCATAGCGCATTTCTGCAAAAACTTAAACGCACTTGACTCGGTCATAGAATAGTCATCCATTAACTTTCCTTTAGCTTGATCAAGAACCTTTCGAGCTTCCAACTTGGCTTTAATCTTCTCATTCTCACCAGTTAAGTTAGCCAAGTCAACTTCCAATGCTTTATTTTCTTGATGTCGAGCCAATGCAACTTCAATTGCCGGGAGGATTTCTGCTCTTTGAAAGGGCTTGATAAGGTATGCCATAGCGCCGGCGTCCCGAGCCTCTTCGATGAGATCACGCTGACTAAATGCAGTTAAGAAAACTATCGCGGGTCCGTCCTCATTTTGCATTTGCCTCGCAGCACTAATTCCATCTAGACCGGGCATCTTTATGTCAAGTATTGCCACATCAGGCTTTAAGTCCATTACTATTTTGACGGCGTCATCGCCTCTGGAGGCTTCACCAATTACGTCAAATCCCTCCTCAGTCAAGATCTCTTTCAAATCAAGCCTAACTATTGCTTCGTCTTCTGCAATTACGACTTTCACCGTTTCAGTGTTATATTCAGATTTTTCCAATGAACTCATTTGCATATCTCTATTTCAACCAAACTTCAGACTCTTTCCATCCCGGAAAGGATCGTTACTAAATTGTAGTCTGGCTCCTTTGGCAGCCAATTCCTCCACCTGAGCTTCGAGGCTAACTAGATTGCGCTCTGCGACTTCCAAATGTCTCTCATGATCCTGCCATTCCCTTTGAGAAAGAGGAGTTTCAGATACCAACGCTCTTATGCGGGCATCTTCTGTAATGTCACGGATGTGGTCAAGTTCCTCTTGAGCGATTGCCAATTCCTCCCTCTTGGCAGAGAGCTTTCTCAAAGTTGCGTCCACCTTCTTGGAACTTGAGCGTAATGGCATATTATCCATTTTATTGATAAAAGCCACGTATCGCATCGCAAGGTACTCATTATAGGGAATCTGCCAGCAATTTAGACATAGTATTCCAACTAACTATCTAACAATCTAAGTGAACTTTCTACTTAAAGACTTATCTCATGCTTGGCAATTATCTTGCCCGCAAAGCTCTCTGGGCTAAGTTCCTGCCCAAGCCCTACATTATTAGGAACTGTCACGCTCCCATCAACTATGTCCAATAAATCATTTTCAGAGATGTCTAGCCCCCTGGTAGGGAGTGCAATATCGCTTGACAGCGAAAAATGCTCGAGCCCAGCACAGACGATATCTACACATCTCCCAAGCGAACTTGAAAATGTTCCCCCGATCCAGCCCTTTACACCCATTTCCTCACAGTATTCGTGCAATTTCATTACCTGAGTAATTCCACCCAAGCGACCCACCTTTACTGAAA
Organism: Acidimicrobiales bacterium; assembly: GCA_013044465.1. Taxonomy (GTDB): domain Bacteria; phylum Actinomycetota; class Acidimicrobiia; order Acidimicrobiales; family JABEUL01; genus JABEUL01. Next base: position 288 of record JABEUL010000014.1, on the reverse strand, counting down.
CTATGTCACAAGCTCCAAGTTCTATAAGGGTCCTTGCCATAGTGGGAGAAGTAAGTGACTCATCTAGACAAATTGGAGTAGCGATATGACCGCAAAGTCTTGTAGAAAGTACTATCTCATCGGGTGAAAAGGGTTGTTCGATTAAGGTGATTCCAAAGTCATCCATGGGAATAAATGCCTCTAAAGCTTGACTTAGCGTCCCGTAAGATCCATTTGCGTCTAAATAAATTTCCATATGAGGATATGAAGACCGGACCTGTCGAGCTACGTCGGTATCGAAACCCGGTT
>JABEUL010000119.1 GCA_013044465.1 Acidimicrobiales bacterium | reverse complement strand
GCCAGATAGGAAGCGGCATAAGATCGGGCGTGTCATCACAGGCAAATCCGAACATCATTCCCTGATCTCCAGCGCCTTGAGCATTGAGCACATCCTCGCCAGCAGTTCCCGTTCTAACTTCAAGTGCACTCGTCACACCTTGGCTGATATCAGGTGACTGCTTGTCAAGTGTCACCAAAACACCACAAGTGTTGGCGTCGAACCCTTTTGCCGAGTCATCGTATCCGATTGAGCGCACAGTATCTCTGGCAATGGACGCAATGTCTGGCTTGGCCGTTGTTGTGACCTCGCCTGACACCAAGATGAGACCCGTAGTCACGAGGGTTTCGCACGCAACTCTGGCATGAGGGTCCTCCGCGAGAATCGCATCTAAAACTGAGTCAGAAATCTGGTCAGCGATTTTATCCGGGTGACCTTCTGTTACTGATTCTGAAGTGAACATTGTTCGAGCAGTCATTAATTACTCCTATTAGTTTTGGTATTCTTCGATGCAGCTAAGTACTGCACGTGCAATGGAATTCTTATCGGTAATTTCCACTTCACTTCTGCCGCCATTTTTGTCCAATATCAAGACCGCATTCGTGTCATGGTCGAAACCAACTCCTGGAGCAGATACATCATTTGCTACCAGAAGGTCGACTCCCTTAGCTTCCAATTTAGCATTTGCCTTTTGGACAACGTCGTGAGTTTCTGCAGCGAACCCTATCAGGAGTTGGCGCCCTTTTCCAGTAGTTTCACCGGAAGTACTTGCTCTGTCACGCATAGTAACCAAACCGGCCAGAATGTCAGGTGCTGGCTCTAGCTTGATCTCACTTATTGGGCTAGATCTGCTGATCTTTAAAGTTGCTATGTCGCTGGGTTGAAAGTCAGCTACAGCAGCAGCCATGATCACTACTTCACACTCTGGAGCAATCTTTTCGCAAGCTGTCTGCATCTCCCTCGCCGTGTCAACAAATATTACTTCCATGCCAGGTGGAGGATCAATTTTGGCTGAAGTCACCAAAGTCACACCGGCCCCTCTTATCCAAGCTTCAAAGGCCAGAGCATGTCCTTGCTTGCCTGAAGATCGATTGGAGATAAACCGCACGGGGTCAATCGGCTCTCTGGTGCCCCCTGCGGTGACGAGAACTCTCTTGTTCTCCCAATAAGCCCTTCTGGCTAATTGGCGTTTAGCGCAAGCGATAATGGTTGATGGGTCAGCCAATCTTCCAGACCCCATGTCTCCCCCAGCCAGTCTTCCTGAAATCGGTTCAACAATCTCAACTCCTCGGCGCTTCAAGGTCGCAATATTTTCGACTACTGCAGGGTGTTCCCACATCTCAGTATGCATAGCGGGGCAGATGATTACAGGGGCTCTAGTGGCAAGCAAAGTGGCACTGAGCAAATCTGATGATATTCCTGCGGCATAGGCACCAATTAACCTGGCAGTGGCGGGTGCCACGATGACGAGATCGGCGCTTTTGCCAATTGTAGTGTGAGGGATTATTTCGGAATCTTCGTTAAGGGAGACATGGGCTCTTTCTGAACCAAGTGCCGAAAAGGTTATCTCACCGATGAATCTAGTGGCACCTTTTGTGAGGATGGGGATGACGTGGGCGCCTTGGTCCACAAGCTTTCTCGAAACTTCGACTGCCTTGTAGGCAGCAATCCCACCCGTTACCCCTAGGACAACTCGAGCCCCAGCTAGAGTGTCTCGAGCCACGGAAATCTAGCCTTCGCTGCTTTCTGATGGTTCTGGAGCGACCACAGCATCAAATATCTTTGTTTCTGTAGCATCTTCAGGAGCCACTTCTGGAGTGGATTCTGTTGCAACTTCTGCGACAACTTCAGGAGCCACTTCCAGGGCAACTTCTGCTACAACTTCAGAAGTCGATTCTGCTGCAACTTCTGCAGCGTTTTCTACAGCGTCGTCTGTAGTCAATTCTGAGGAGTCCAAGAATTTAACCTTGATTTTGCCTGCAGCTATCTCTTCCATGGCAATAGAGAGCGGTTTTCTCGCCACAGAGGTGACCTGAGGAGGTGCAATGGCACCCAAACCTTCTCCCAACTGGTTGAAGTATGAGTTGATCTGACGACCTCGCATGGAGGACAAAGTCACCAACGTGAACTTAGATCCAACCGCTTCCAATAGATCTTCTATCGGTGGTTCCATCATTGTGTTTCGTTCGTCAGACATGAATTCTCTTTGCTTTATGGGACCTAGTTAGTCCAGGTCAGTACTTTCAGGGATTGGGCTCAAGCCAAAATGGAGTTACTTGCTCACAAGTTTTGACTTCCACTCCATTATCTTACCAGCTACTTCGCCTACTGCTTTCTCAAGATCGTCGTTGACTATGACCGCATGGGCCAAACCAAGCCCAATCTCTTCTTCTCGGCTTGCTTCTAATAGTCTTTTTACGACGTGATCCGAAGCGTCGCCACGGTGCTCCAAGCGCTCCTTCTGGACTTCTTTTGACGGTGGCATCAGGAAAACCATTCGGGCACTATTTGGAAGAGCCCTTAGAACTTGCTGGGCGCCTTGGACGTCAATTTCCAAGATTACGACTTGCCCATCTCTTGGATTTGGCCAAGGAGTGCCGTAGTGGTGGTCTAGGAACTCAGCCCACTCCAAGAACCCTCCTTTGTCGGCATGGTCCATAAAGGTCGCTTCATCAACGAAGGTATAGGCATCAGCTGCTTCGCCTTCTCGCCTGGCTCTAGTGGTCCAAGACTTTGATAACCATAGATCCCGTTCGGAGTCCAGAAGCGCGCGAACTACCGTGCCTTTCCCGACTCCGCCCGGACCGGAGATTACGACAACTAGGTGTTTGCCTAAGTCGTCATTAAAAGCAAATTGAGAGCTTTCGCCCGGATTTTGATTGTGCAATACCGCTTTTGGGTTATTGCTGCCCGAGGACCTCTAGAAGGTCCTTGCGCTGCTTTACCCCAAGACCCTGGATTCGTCGGGATTCACTAATCCCGACTCCGTCTAGAAGTCTTCTGGCCTTGACCTTGCCAAGTCCTGGCAATGATTCAAGAACAGTGATCACTTTCATCTTCCCGATCATTTCATCGTTCTCGGCTTGCTTTAATAAGTCTGGGAACGTAAGAGAGCCGATCTTTAGCTTTCCTTTGATTTCAGCACGGGCTTTTCGGGCCTCCGCTGCTTTTGCTAATGCGGCTGTTCTTTGTTCTGGTGTTAACAATGGTGGTTGTGGCATGATGGGTCAGCGTATCAGGACTTGGAGCCCTAGTTTGAAATTCTGCGCCTAATTTTCTCAACAATGACCTCGCGATTGTTGGCATCATGCCCTTTGACCTGGAATAATTCGGCTCTATCGGCTTCTGCTTCACTTTGAGCATTTGGGTCGGCTGCAGCCAATCTGGCCTCGATTCCCTCGGCAACGAGTTTTTCGGCTTCACTGACCAACGCCTCGACCATTTGGTCCTCAGGAACTACCCTGACAATCTTCCCTTTGATGAAAAGATGCCCTCTTTTGCGCCCTGCTGCGATGCCTAAATCGGCCGCCCGAGCTTCGCCTGGGCCATTGACCACGCAGCCCATTATCGCAACCTGCAAGGGCAAATTTCTGGCTTCAAGAGCCTCCTGAGCTGCCTTAGCAACTGCTATCACATCGATTTCAGCTCGGCCACACGAGGGGCAAGCAATCAGATCAATTCCTTTTCTCTCCCGAAGACCCATTGACTCAAGCAGTATTCGTCCCGCTTTGGCTTCCTCGACTGGATCTGCAGTAAGGGAAAACCGGATAGTGTCCCCAATTCCTTCGGCCAAAAGAGTCCCAATACCAGCACTTCCCTTGATGAGACCTCCTGGAAGCGGGCCTGCTTCAGTTAATCCCAGGTGGAGTGGGTAATCAAAAGTCTCAGAAGCCAATCTGTAGGCTGCAACCATCAAAGGAATGCTTGAAGCTTTAACCGAAATTTTGACATCATCAAATCCCACCTCTCCGAAGTATTCAAGCTCTAGGCGGGCTGATTCCACGAGTGCCTCAGGTGTGGCCCCTCCAAATCGCTCATAAATCTCAGGGTGCAGTGATCCAGCATTAACGCCAATCCTGATAGGAACCTTTCGATCAAGAGCTTCCTTGGCAATCTCTTTTATCTCGGCTGGCTTTCGCAAATTCCCAGGATTCAACCTCAGCCCATTAACCCCAGCCTCAAGTGCTGCAAACGCCATTTCATGGTGAAAGTGCACGTCAGCCACGATTGGGACCGGTGACCTAGGGATAATTTGAGCCAAACCTTCAGCTGCTTCTTGTTCATTGCAGGTGCACCTCACAATGTCGGCTCCAGCTTGGGCAAGTGCATAAATTTGCTGGAGAGTTCCTTCAACGTCTGCTGTCTTGGTGGTCGTCATTGATTGAACACTTATTTGAGCTCCCCCACCAATGGCAACTTTTCCCAAACTTATCTGTTTGGTTATTTTCCGCTTAGCTAATACGATGTTTGAACTATCCATAGAAGACCTTTCAAGAAGTTTCCCTACCCATCAATCATGCCCCAATACCGAGGAGACTTCAGCCCAGCTCGCCTAGAAGTATGAAAACAATGGCTGCAACTGCCCCAAAAATGACAAGTCCGGTGCCAATTTTGGAAAATACTGCCCAAGGGATATCACCATGTTTCATAGACGACGAGGCATTTTCTTGATACCAAGCGACTAATGCCACCAAGGCGCCAAGAATAATCAAACCCATCGAACCTCTGGCAAATGTGATCAACATGGGGATATATCCAAGCATTATTGCAGCATAGTTAATTTTAAAAGTCTTGTCGATGATGTCGATTACCATTTGCTCAGAACTGCGTCGGAATACTTGCCAAGCTTTTTTCGAAAGTCAAGATGCACTCGATAGGGTTTATCTCCGGTGGGTAATAATTCACAAATTACTGGCGGCTATTTAGTCAACAAGTTCCAATTTAGTAACCAATCTATTTAGTACTAACCTATGGTAATTATTACACTTAATATTGCTCTAAATTACCTAACTAATATTGCTTTATTTATAATGAATCATCCTAAATAATAATCAAGAATTTTAGTCACGACACGGAAATACATAGGGCAATTCATATTAGACATACTCCAGGCGCTCAGTCTCCATTATTTCCTCATCTATGCAAGATGGCCTTATCTTAGGTTTTAGTAGGTTTTAGGTTTCATCAAAACTTTCAAATAGAAATGAAAGTCAAACAAGCTATGGGAGACTTCGTAAACTGTGGATTTTGGGGTCTAACATTTTATAAAATCGCTAGGTTCTTCAATTTATTAAACTGGCCAAAACTAAAGTACCAAAAACATCTACGATAGTTAGAACAGGGAAAGTTAAATTCAACCACTTAGCTGTATACCAAATCTTCAATAGAGGTGTGGTAAAAAGTGGTTGGCAGTTGCTCTAGTAATTATGAAGGATGATATTTCGCTAGTAGGCAGAGGCGCTCATCTTGATGAGGAGAGTTCAACTTCGACGAGTTCTGCCGGAACTTTGGAAAGGGTCAATACAACACGGCCCATTGAGAGGGTGATCAACTCACCGAACTTTTTCCCGGTATTAGCTTGGATGTTAGCTGGCGTACTTTACTATTTGCTAATCCAAATTTACGAACGCAAATACGGTAGTCAAATTATTGCTTGGCCGTCGTGGGCAAGTAGTTGTGCGGGTGCAGGCATTTTTAAACCCGTATGTAAG
>JABEUL010000118.1 GCA_013044465.1 Acidimicrobiales bacterium | reverse complement strand
TAGATTCGCTGTCTCCTCCATGCTCCCCACAAACTCCGGTTTTTAGCTGAGGTTTTGTCTTCCTGCCTCTTTCTATCCCGTCTCTAACTAGCTCGCCGACTCCATCCACATCTATGATCTCAAATGGATTATGCTTCAAAAGTCCCAGTTCCAGGTATGCCTTCATCATGCGTCCTTCGACATCATCTCTGGAAAACCCGAAAGTCATCTGAGTTAAGTCGTTCGTTCCAAACGAGAAAAAGTCAGCAACTTCTGCAATTTCCTCGGCACGAAGAGCTGCTCGTGGAGTTTCAATCATGGTGCCAATGGTCACATTAATTGGCTTATATACTCCTTTTTGAGCAGTTCCCTTTTTAGGTTTGGCCGAAAGCTTGGCCTGTATTTCCTTTGATTCCTCTAATGATTTCTCCACCCAAGACATTGCCAAAGCCAACTCTTCTTTAGTCACAGTCAGTGTAATCATTATCTCTATTATTGGGGAACCACCTGAGATTTGTCGCTCAATTGCAGCTTCCATCAAGGCTTTGACTTGCATGGCGTATAGACCGGGCTTGACTACACCTAGTCTCACTCCTCTTGTTCCAAGCATTGGATTGAACTCTTTCCAAGCTTGTGCTGCATTGTAGAGTTTCTGCTCCTCTTGGCTTAATCCAACAGTTGCAGCTTTAACGGTTAACTCAGTGACATCTGGAAGGAACTCATGGAGTGGAGGGTCCAATAATCGGACTGTGACCGGCAGTCCATCCATGGCCTCCAAGATCGAGATGAAGTCCTCACGCTGCACCTTTCTCAGTTCATCAAGGGCATCTAATTCCTCAGCCTCAGTTTCGGCCAAAATCATCCTTCGCACCACTGGGAGACGGTCTTCACCGAGAAACATGTGCTCCGTGCGACATAGGCCAATTCCTTGGGCACCTAATGCTCTGGCAGTTTTAGCATCCTCGCCCGTATCGGCATTGGCTCTAATTTGGACTTTGTCTCCCCTAACTTTGTCAGCCCAAGAGAGAATCATCGTCATTTCAGGAGAAGCTTGTGCTTGGATTAGTTCGACGGCGCCAAGCACTATTGAGCCAGTAGTGCCATCGATTGAAATCTCGTCACCTTGGGAAATGGGGTATGAAGCTATCTGAGCGCCGCTCTGGGTGATCCTGAGCGCCTCAGCACCAACAACTGCAGGTTTGCCCCAACCACGTGCCACAACGGCGGCGTGGCTAACAAGGCCCCCCCGGGCAGTCAATATGCCCTCTGAAGCGAGCATCCCGTGGACGTCTTCTGGGGATGTCTCAGATCTGATCAATATGACCTTTTCACCTCTTGAGGCAGCCTCTGCAGCTGAGTCAGCGGTGAAATAAGCTCTTCCAACTGCAGCTCCTGGAGAGGCGCCAAGTCCCTTGGCAATTACTTTGACTTTGGTGGTTGCAAACTGAGGGTGGAGAACTTGTTCAAGGTGTTCAGCCGTTATTCTCAAAAGCGCCTCACTCTGGCTTAACTTAATATGCTTGTCCTTTGTCATCTCGACTGCCATTCTCAGAGCGGCTATACCCGTGCGCTTGCCAACTCTGGTTTGGAGCATCCAGAGCTTGCCTTGTTCAATGGTGAACTCAGTGTCACACATATCCCTGTAGTGGCTCTCTAACCGATGGAAAATGTCCATTAGCTGTTCATAGATTTCTGGAAACTTCTTCTTCAGCGCTGAAAGCGGTTCAGTATTTCTGATGCCCGCTACCACATCTTCACCTTGCGCATTGACTAAAAAGTCTCCATAAACACCAGAATCCCCAGTAGCTGGATCCCTCGTGAAGCCCACTCCGGTTCCGGAGTTATTATCTCTATTGCCAAAAACCATTGATTGGACATTGACTGCCGTTCCTAAATCATGGGGGATTTTTTCCCTGACTCTGTAGGCAATTGCACGGGCTCCGTTCCAAGACCTAAAGACGGCTTCAATTGCCCCGCGAAGCTGAGCATCTGGACTTTGTGGGAATGCTTTGCCCGTGTGATTTTCGACAATTTTTTTGTATGAAGCAATTAAGTATTTCAACAACTCGACTGGAACTTCGGAGTCATTTTTAGTATTTGCGAGCTCTTTAGCTGCATCAAATAATGAATCAAACTCTTCTCCTGGGATATCGAGCACGATTCTTCCATACATGGAGATGAATCTCCGATATGAGTCATAAGCAAATCTCTCATCACCGGTTTGTTTTGATAGTCCTCCCACCGAGAGATCGTTTAACCCCAGGTTCAAAACGGTGTCCATCATCCCAGGCATTGAAAATTTTGCACCGGAGCGAACACTAACTAATAGCGGGTCATTGGCATCTCCAATTTTTTTCCCCATCGCCTTTTCAAGTTTCTTTTTTTGAGCTAAGAGTTCTTCGTCTAGTCCATTTGGCCATCCACCATTCATGTATTCACGGCAGGAGTCGGTTGTAATTGTAAACCCGGGCGGCACAGGAAGTTCTAAAACCGAAGTCATTTCAGCCAAATTCGCCCCTTTTCCGCCCAAAAGGTCCTTCATTTCCATTGGCGGACGGCGATGTTTGTGGTCAAATGAATAGATTAAAGGCATTCAAAACTCCTGATTAGTACTTATCCTTGTTCCTAAATAGCCTAGTTGGATTTTTGGGTGTTCTCGAACAAATTAAGCGCTGAGAACCTGGTAGATCCGTCAATTGAAGGCCTATTTAATCAAGTTTTGCGTGCAAAAAAGAGGTCAATTCGACAATCTTTACTCTTTCTTGAGACGTGGTATCTCTCTCTCTGACAGTCACGGCACCATCTTCAAGACTTTGAAAATCCACAGTGATGCAATAAGGAGTTCCAATTTCATCTTGGCGCCTGTATCTTTTGCCGATTGACTGGGTCTCGTCGTAATCACACATCCAAAGGTTCTGCAGTGGGCGCAGCACCTCCATTGAAAGCTCAGCTAGTTCTGGTTTTTTAGAGAGGGGAAGAACTGCAATCTTATAAGGGGCTAATCGAGGATGAAGTTTTAGTAAAGTCCTGGTTTCTCCGCCAATCTCATCTTGAGTGTATGAACCAAGGAGAAATGCCATCATTGCCCTAGTGGCTCCGGCTGCGGGCTCTATGACATGGGGAAAGTATCTGGTTTTTTGAGCTTGGTCAAAGTACTCAAGGTTTTCTCCGCTTGCCTTTGTGTGGGCGTTCAAGTCGTAGTCGCCTCGGTTGGCAATGCCTTCTAGCTCACCCCAACCCCATGGAAAGAGAAATTCCACATCTGCTGTTCCTCTTGAATAATGGGAAAGTTCTTCTTTGTCATGGTGTCTAATCCGGAGCTTGGATTTTTCAATTCCGAGTTCCACATACCAGTTGAATCTTTCTTCCAACCAGTAGTGAAACCAGGTATCGGAGTCCTCTGGGGGCACGAAGTACTCCATTTCCATCTGCTCGAACTCACGAGTCCGAAATACAAAGTTGCCTGGCGTGATCTCATTTCGGAAGGACTTTCCTACTTGGGCTATCCCAAATGGTGGTTTTTTCCTGGAGGTATTCAGGACGTTGAGGAAGTTGACAAACATTCCTTGAGCAGTTT
>JABEUL010000117.1 GCA_013044465.1 Acidimicrobiales bacterium | reverse complement strand
GAGTATCTCAATGGCATACAACCTATCGGGTCAGATGCTACCTAATTGGCCTGTGGTTCTCACTGGACTGGCCGATTACTATGGTTCGGCAATGGATGCACTGACAGAGGGAATAAGCGATCCAATAACTGTTGATCCTACTGGTAGTGGAACAGACGATGTAATTATTGCACCGCTTTGGACTCCACCTTATCTAGTGAATGGAAGCGGATCTGTATTGGGCAATTATGGTTCGCTTTCTGCAGGCGCCATATCGCTTTTGACGATGTTGAAAAATACTGCACTAGCTCTCACGCCATCCAAGATGCCGCCTGACACACCTATACCATTTGACTCTTTTGGTGCACTTGGTGTGATAAATGGGAACTTGGATTACGTGTCTTCAGAGATGGGAGCTGCTTCTTTCGTCGGTGCCGAACTGGGAGTGAGTTCTGGGCTTGGAATAAATAACTATGTGGCTGCATATCCCGTAATGGGTTCAGCCACCCCTATATCGGGTTTCCCGGCCGTAAGGCAAGGTACCGATTTTCTAGGATCCCCACTTGTAACAGACGTTACTGGGAATGGTGAAGGAGACATCATAGAATCCGGTGATGCTTCTGCCCTCATGGCATTTTCTCCTAATGGATCCCAAGTGGCAACCTTCCCCAAATTTACCGGAGGCTGGATAGTAGGCTCTCCATCAGCGGGAGATTTGCTATCAAACGGACATGTGGATTTGGTGGCGACTACGAGAGATGGCTACCTTATGGCTTGGTCAACTCCAGGACTTGAAAGTGCTAACAACCAGTGGTGGCACTCAAATGGAAACGAGTGGAATCTAAATGAGTACGGCGTGGATTCTCGCTCACCTGGTGTTATTCAAAATCCGACTTGGATAACTGGTTCTACAAAAGTCTCCTTTGTTGCTCCCGGAAATGACTGGTATTCAGGTCAAGCTACAAGTTACAACCTGACTTATGAGCCAAGTGGGCAGACTGCCAGCGCACAAGCTACGGTAAGTGCAGGTGGAATCCAGACGATTTCAGTTTCGCCTGGGTCGACCTCGGTAATTATCCAAGCAGTTAATGCCGCAGGCAATTTAGCAACTCCAATTACCGTGGATTTAGGCACTGTATCTTCAACTCCAGCAGCAATTCCTGGAGGATTAAGTGCTGCAACTGGCAAACCATTTTTAGGTGAGGAGGCCTTAGCGGGCTCAATGGCCTTAACCGGTGTGGCAATACTGGCATTTACGCTTAGGAAGAAAAGGCCATCCAAAGGGAAATAACAGATATCTAAAGGTTATAAATGCGAGAATCTCGACATATCTGGATGTCATATTTGGAGTATGAGAGAAGAAAAGGTTTCGAATTTAAATTTGATAGCCGATCGAAATTTAATCTGGGCATCTTCAAATGGCCAGAAATCAACTTCATCGAAGTACCTTTTAGCCCATAGAGACGAAAATGAGCTGGCCGGTATTGGCTTTGGGATTAGAAGGTTAAAAAGGACCGACAAAGAGTTCAAGGAGAAACTTATTCTTTCAAAAGCCGCAACCTTTGCTGAAGGTGCAGGCAACCGAAGATATAGTGAAATCCCCGATGAAGAGAGAACTTGTTTTGAAAAAGATCGAGATCGAATCTTGCATTCAACTGCATTTAGAAGACTAGCTGGAAAAACACAGGTTTTTATATTTCCAAAGGATCATCAGAGAACTCGATTGACACATGCATTGGAAGTTTCTCAAGTGGCCCTCTCGATATCAAATGCTCTCGGATTCAATTCAGATCTTTGCGAAGCTATCGCAATCGGACATGACTGTGGTCACGGTCCAGGAGGGCATGCAAGCGAAGACGCACTTTCAATTTTCTTGGAAGAAGGGTTTGACCATGCTCCATTTGGAGCCCTAAAAACTCTTAGTCCACTAAATCTTTGTGTTGAAACTTTGGATGGAATAGCAAATCATTCCTGGTCCAGACCATCTCCTTATACGCCGGAGGGCAGGGTAGTGAGTTGGGCTGACAGGATTGCTTATGTCTGCCATGACTTTGAAGACGCCCATCTATCCGGAATTGTAAAAGTTGCTGACTTACCAAAAGAAGTATCGAAATTCGCTGGCAAAACTAAAACTCAGCAGCTAGACACCTTTATTAGATCGATAATTGAGTCTACTTATACGACGGGGCAGATCACAATGGATTTAGATACTGCTGAAATATTGAATATTTTCAGGGCCTTTAACTATGAGCACATTTACATGAGAAAAGAGTCAATCGAGCAAAACAACGCGGTAATTCGACTTCTAAGATCTTTAGTTGAGTACTTTGAAAAGCATCCTGATAAGTGTGGTTACTTTCACAAAGAAGATGAACATATTTCTCTTGAAGATGACCCGCTTTCAAATGCCGTTAGTTTTGTAGCTGGAATGACTGACCGTTTCGCCTGTAATATTGCAAGGGAAGTGCTCAATTGGACTGAACACGATTTACCGAGGAGAGCTATATAGTGGCATCACAAATAACAGATGGATATAAATACGAGGGGAAATTGGCCCTAGTAACTGGATCCACTAGTGGAATAGGCGAATTTATAGCTAAAACCTTAAGCGAACTCGGTGCAACGGTCATTATTAATTCTTCTAAATCAAAGGAGAGAGGAGAGGAGTTAGCAGCTTCACTCAAAAATGCATCTTACTGCCAAGGTGATATTTCTGATCACATCCAGATATTGAAAATAGTCGATCACGTCAAGACGATTGGCTCAACTCTCGATATTTTAGTCAATAATGCGGGAATTACACATTTAATCAGTCACAGTGATCTTGAGGCTGCGAATGTAGATGTTTGGAAAGATATCTTTTCAGTAAACGTATTTGGGACTTGGGACCTTACGGTTGGACTCATGCCATATCTCCGAGCATCTAACGGAGTAGTAATTAATATCTCGTCAATTGCAGGCATTAGACCCACTGGATCTTCCATACCTTATTCGGTGTCAAAGGCTGCAATTAATCAAATGACAAAGTTACTTGCCAAGACAGTAGGACCAGAAGTTAGGGTTAACGCAGTGGCCCCCGGATTAGTTGAAACTCCATGGACGAAGGATTGGGGACCGGCAAAAGATATTGCAAAATCCCAAACACCTCTCAACGATGTGGCTTCACCTAAAGACGTGACTGAACTAGTCTTAGGACTTATAAGTTCTCGGTTTGTAACCGGCGAAGTAGTCTTAGTAGACGGCGGCTGGAACCTTAGGTAATTGTTAAGTCAATATATAACTTTTCTAGTTCAAAAGTAGCTACCGATTGTCAATTGTCCTGTCAAGGAATTTAATTTTCAGACTGAAAAGTAAAAAATGCATTACAGATCAGAGTTGTAGAAAAATCACAAAACCTATTGATTTTTTGATTTATTCACTAGGTCCTCCATATTAATTGACTCTAGAAATTCTTGCTCATTAGAAGGTGGCTTGGTGTTGACGCCTTCAAGTTCATCTAGCCAGGCTGGGGAGTGTTTTTTTGCCCAACTTCTAGAGATCCTCCCAGTCAACATTGATCGGAGCGATGCCGGTTCCATGAATGCGTATGAAATATGGCCAGCAATAATAATAATTGCCAAGAACGCAAGAGAATTGTGAACAAAAGTTGCACCCTGACGCCAGTTAAGTGGGAAGATGGAGTAGCTAGCCATTACTATCCCAGTCATAAGCATCGTAACTATCATGCCTCCACTAAAAGCCGCATTTGCTTTTTGGCCGCCGTTAAATTTTCCTGTCCAAAGTGATTTCGCTACTCCCCAGGATCTAAGCCATCTCTTATCCTCTTTATCCCACCAATTGAGTGTTCTGAGATCTTTTCTGAGCGCTTTACCTCTTTTTGGAAGCATAAATCCGATAATGATTGGAACTGGCATCAAAAAGCCAGAGAAAATATGGAGGATCCTAAGTGGGGTTCGCCCACCTAGGTCAACCATAATTTGTGGGATCTTCAAAGCAAGAGCGGTAAAGATACAAATGAGAGTGAATAGTGCAGTAAGCCAATGAACGAGTCGCACTGTAAGATCAAATCGAGGATAGTACTCTTTTTCCACTAATCAACTGGAGTATCTGTACGACCGTTGGAAGAACCAATCCATGCATCGACGTCATAACCCAGGTTTTCCCAGTAGCCGGGGACAACTTTATCTGAAACTTCAATTCCACTCAGCCATTTTATTGACTTATATCCATACATTGGAGCCACGTAAAGTCTGACCGGACCACCGTGTTCTTCACTAATTGCTCCGCCTAACATCTCGTAGGCAACTATTACGTCATTTCGCTTGGCCTGGTTTATTGTGAGGCTCTCAGTGTATAGCCCATCAAAAGATTGGAACAAAACTGCACTGGCACCATTTTTGAGTCCTGCTCGATTAAGTATTGTACTTAGTGCAACTCCCTTCCATTTCACCCGCGGGACCCTCCAGCCTGTGACGCATTGAAAATCCTTATCTAAATTAGTTGGCTCCATATCTAACAGGTCCCGGTAGGAAAGGGCAAGGGGAGTATCCACTAGTCCTGTGACACTCAATTTGTATTGTGTCGTAGATTCGTACGGGAAACCCGAAACTGTGTAGATCTGGAAACTATCTGCGCCTGGGAGTAGAGAGACCAACCTATTATTAGGTGCAATTGAGTTCAAAGTCGAGCCAACTACATTCTGTATTCGGTTTCCAACCACTATGCCAGCCCCACCAAGTAGTCCCATAGCAATTACGACCCTTCTCCCAATTGGCTTTCGTTCTTGAGAGGTCATTTGCAACTCACCTCAAGTAAGGTCCATTTTGCAAGAAAATTGATTGTCAAATGTGTGCCGGACATCTTTATAATATCCCCACCAGGTAATTCAGCAAACAGTGTACCCATAGTTCAACAATAGGTGAATAACAATCAATGCACACATCAGGTGGCAACTTTCTCTACGTCAAGAAGTCAAACACGCCAAAATAAGCCCAGATGGGATTAAAAGCCAGCATATATGGCTGATAAATGCCTGCAAATTTACCCCTTAGCCTGTAGCATTCAAAGATGGTCAATTTCTTAACTGTACGGCGCGGGGTTTTTGGAATGCTACTCCTAGTTGCAGCAGCGCTTGGAGCTTGTAGTTCCAACACAAATAGTTCGCCAGCCACTGCACCGGCTCCCTCGCTTGGCTTCTTGCACGTGGGGAATCCGGATGGGAATGGGGTTGACCAGCTTGTTGATTCTGGAGGGCGGAATGTGACGCTAAGAGGAGTCGCTCTAAGCGGATTCGAGGATCAGGCTTACCAGGGATCAACTGGAACTACACCGCACTATCCAACTGACCCGAATTCCTACAATGGGGTGTGCCCGAACAATGACGGGAAAGCTCCAGATCCACCTTTATGCGAGGTTCAAGCTTCTCTTCCTTGGGATCAGCAGTCAAGTGCATATAGCAGCCAAAATGATCTTGCACAAGTTCGGGCAGATGGTTTTAATGTAGTTCGACTAACCGTCAATTGGTCTGAACTTGAGCCAAATCAAGGTCAGTACTCAACTCAGTTTTTAGATCGCATTGCTCAAGTTGTTTCATGGGCAGGCCAGCAAGGTGTATCTGTAATACTCGACATGCATGAAGATGGTTACTCGCGTTTCCTTAACATGCCAGCAGATAAAAATGCGAAAAAGATTTCGGCACCGTCGGGCTGTACACCCTCAAATGGACAAGATGGAGCTCCAGCTTGGGCAGTATTTACCGGAGGAGAGCCATCGTGTTCACTTTTGGGCCAAAACCAACTAAATCCAGCAATGGCTCAAGCCTTAACCAATTTTTGGCAAAATATGAAAGTCCCTGGACCCCAAGGGGCTTCGCCTGGTCCGGGATTAGAGGACCATTTTATTGGGGCTCTTTCATTCATGGCCAAAAGATTTGTAAATAATCCAACCGTGATCGGATATGAAGTATTAAATGAGCCCCTTCCACCCGGAAGTGGCTCCATACCCGTAGACAACTTATTTACCTTTTCTTCCCAGATGCTCTTCCCGTTTTACCAACGAGCGATTGAGGCAATTACTGGTGTTAGGGATGGCAAACCAACCTGTGCTGCCAATGCTCCGTCTGGGTCACCTCAATTAGAGGGTGGGCCCAGTAGCTGTGCTTATCCTGATCAAAATGTCCACACCAAACAACTTATTTTTGTGGAACCGACGGGCTATAGGAATCAACTCGAGTTTGGGCCTCAGATGAGTTATGACCCGAGTACTCCTGACAATCTGCCACCGCCGCTAAGTTCATATCAGAACCTGGTGTATGCGCCACATATCTATACTCATGTATTTTCGTTAGATACAATCGCATCTCATTCGACTTCCCCCGGACCTCCTGCATTAAACAGTGTTTCCACATTTCCCACATCTGTTACAGGACCGCCCAATGGGCCCGGAACAACATACCCACCGTCATATCTATTTGGTTACGCGACTGCACTGTCTGAAGCCAAAGCCCTTAGAGCGGCTTTAGTGGTCACTGAATACGGGTCCTCACCTGGTGATGATGCCACAATCCTCTCTGGGATGGTTAGGGCTCAGTACGATGCGGGGGTTTCAGCAATATTTTGGACGTGGAAAGAAAATTGTGGTTCAGCTTCCAGTCAGTGCGGAGGCGGATGGGGAATCTACAACTCACCTGCATCTTCGACCGACGGAACTTTGAGCCAAAACGGCACTTTAAGGACAAACAGACTTGCAATTGTTACTGGTCCGATAATGGAAGCAGTAGACGGTTCGGTAGTATCTCAAGGATATGATCCGACAACTGGTGACTATAGCGCAGAAATTAATGTAACCAAGTCGGCCCCAGTTGGCAATCTTGGGCAGGAAACCGAAGTTTATATTCCCCAAAGTGGGGCCAAGGACCATGTGGTCGTAAAAGTAATATCGACAGCTGCCACTGTGGATAGGACTCTCAACATTCCAGGGGGCGGAAGAATTGTTTACATTGCCTCTCTTAAGTCGGGTCGCTACCTAGTTTCTGTAATCTCGCCAAGCGGAGCGGCAAATAGCACTCAGCTTGACTATAGAGTGCAGCTTCAGGCAACGATACCTGTTTCCCCTGTTTCAGAGCCAGTGGCTAGAACAGTGATAACTGATTATGTGTCTGCATTGGCTAGCTCCTCATCCCCTGCGGACAAAACTGCCGCAACCATCTTTAACACCTTGGAAGGAATTATTCTAGGCACTCCCAGCAGCGATCCAAACGGTCCAATGCAGCCAATTCCAACTACGGGCAAATTGGGATGAGGACAATTTAAAAGTAACTTCTTATTGCATGAAAATTTCTTGACATAGTTTTATAGGTTTTCAACACGCCAATTGAGGCTTCAAGTTACCTACTAGTATTTAATCTTGTAGATGCCAAATAACATGCTAAAAACATACCTTGAAGATACTTCCATTGAATTAGAAAAACCCCAGTTAGATACCGCTATTGGAGGACTTGCCAGATTTAGATTGGGCAGCTGGCCAACAGTTATCGACAAAGGTCCAGTTCTACCAAGTGGCAGGAGACTTTGGATCAAACGAGATGATCTGACTGGAATTGGCCTAGGTGGAAATAAGTTGAGAAAACTTGAGTTTCTATTAGGTCAAGCCTCGCTTAACGGATGTGATGTAATCATTACTTCAGGAGCAGCACAGTCAAACCACTGTAGACTGGTGGCGGCTTGCGGGGCGATGCTTGGATTTGAAGTCCATCTTGTGCTTGCATCCAATGACTCTTCAGATCAAAAGTTGCATAATCCGATAAGTTCCAAACCAAGTGGTAATCAACTTTTGATGGAATTGTTCGGCGCGACATTGCACTTTGTTCAAGGAAGCGTCAATAATGCTCAAGATGAGGCAAGTTCAATTGCGAAGGCACTTTTAGAACAAGGTCGTAAGCCATACGAAATCGTGCCGGGAGGTTCAAATGGACTAGGTGCGATCGGTTATGCTATTGCATTTAGCGAGATCATGAATCAGATGCAGTCCCGCTCAGCTCGAGTCGGTGAAATTTATGTTTCCCTTAGTACTGGAGGAACTCTCGCAGGGCTCTGTGTCGGGCGCGCTCTATTTAGGCAAGCCGGGCTAAGGTCTGGAATATCACCAAAGAAAATACCAAAGCTAGTTGGTGTGGATGTAGCGCCAAGCTCTAATGATGTCACCGCTGCACTACAAAATGCTAAAGATAAGGTTAAGCAAATTTCATGGGAGTGTTTAGAAGTGCTTAAAAGAGAGAGATCAATTCTAAAAGAAGGCGATATCAATATAATTGAACCATTTAGTGGAGATAATTACACTCCGTATGGGTTTACGTCGCCCGAATCAGACGATGCAATGATCTTTGGGGCCAGAAGATGCGGGATTATCTTGGATCCAACTTACACAGCAAAAGCAATGGCCGGGTTATTAATATGTGAGATGAACGGTGACTTCGACAAGGCCAGCGATCCAATGTTTTTGCATACTGGTGGTCACCCAGCATTTTTTGCCCAAGAAAATCCCCTTTTCGGTGATTAAAAGTGAATTCAAATTCCTCAGTTCTCGCTGGCTTAAATGAACAACAGGCAGTAGCTGTAACCCACCAAGGCGGGCCGGTTCTAGTAATAGCTGGCGCTGGTTCTGGGAAAACGAGAGTTTTGACTCAGCGAATAGCTCACCTTATATCTTCGGGCATTAGTTCTCCAAGTCAAATACTCGCCATTACATTTACCAATAAAGCCGCACAAGAAATGCGTGAGCGCGTAATTTCTTTAGTAGGGGGAGTGGGAGAGGCAATGTGGATATCGACTTTTCATTCGGCCTGTTTGAAAATGCTCAGATCCAATGCAGAGCGAATGGGGTATAAAGCTAGTTTTTCAATATATGATGACAGGGACTCTCGTCGGCTAATTGAACGTGCGATAATTTCAAATGGATTAGACATAAAGCGATTTACACCAAGGGCGACTCAGGGAATAATTTCTGCTGCAAAGTCATCATTAGGCGGAATAGACGAAGTGATTGAGAGTGGCGGGATTTACGGGAATAAATTTGGAGCAATTTTTCGTGAATACAATGAGAGGCTTTTGGCGGCTAATGCAATGGACTTCGATGATCTAATTGTGAATGCTTGTAACTTGCTCAAAAATTTCGAAGACGTGAGGGACTACTACCAAGAGCGATTCAGACATATTTTAATTGATGAGTATCAAGACACAAATGCTGCTCAAAATGCTTTTGTCTTGTTGTTAGGTAACAAGTATCAAAATGTTTTTGCCGTCGGAGATAGCGATCAGAGTATCTATCGCTTTAGAGGTGCTGACCCATCTAACATCGGAGATTTTGAAAAGGCTTTTCCAAATTCAGACATTGTAGTATTAGAGCAAAACTATAGATCGAGTCAAACAATTCTGGATGCTGCCAATTCAGTAATTGCCAAGAATCAAACTCGAAAACCCAAGAGACTTTGGAGCGATAAGGGCAACGGTTCATTAATTTCACTTACTATCGCAATGAACGAATACGAAGAGGCCCGTTGGGTTGCAAGAGAGATTCTAAGATTTAAAACGCATGGAATTAGTTACTCTGACATGGCAGTTATGTACAGGACTAACGGGCAAAGTCGAGTGCTCGAAGAGGCCTTTGCAGGTTCATCAATCCCATATCGTGTAATTGGCGGCACTAGATTTTTTGATCGCCAAGAAATTCGGGACACGCTGGCCTACATGCGAATGGTTGCAAATCCGGATGACGAAGTTAGTTTTGAGAGAGTTATCAATACTCCTAGGAGAGGGATTGGCGAAAAAGCAATGGCTCAGATTGCACTTTATTCAAGAGTACATAGGATCTCGCTCTTTAAAACTTTAAAATACGTTGATCAACTTGGCGTGTCCAAGAAGGCGCAAAATGGTTTAGGCGAGTTCCGGATGCTAATTTCTCACTTAGAGGATCAAGCCAGTGCTGGTGAAAGTCCAAAGATTTTGCTTGAAGCCGTTTTGGAGAAAAGTGGGTACAGAGCCATGTTGGAATCTGACCATAGTGTGGAATCAGAAGGAAGACTAGAAAATATCGGAGAATTAGCTTCTATTGCAGCTGAGCATGAAGATTTGGAGTCATTTTTAGAACATTGCGCTTTGACAAGCGCAGTTGATGAAAGCGGAGAGATGACTTCGGTTTCGCTCATGACGTTACACAGTGCCAAAGGTCTTGAATTTAAAAATGTCTTTTTAGTTGGTCTTGAGGAAGGTCTATTCCCACACTCAAGAACTATGGAAGAAGCCCTCGATCTAGAAGAAGAGCGCAGGTTGTGTTATGTGGGGATAACAAGAGCTAAGGATAACTTGGCAATAAGTTACGCACTCACAAGAACACAGTGGGGATCTCAGCGAGAAGGTATGCCAAGTAGGTTTATCCATGAGATACCAGCTGAGCTATTGGACAAAGTTGACCTAACAGGGTTTGCAAACTTCGATCAGTCAGCTTTTGTTTCCACAGAGAGAAGGACATTTCGAGATACTCAGAGTTTCAACTACTCTACTTCTACGGAAATTAGTGCACCCCAATCGATGTCAACTGAGGATTCATTAAAGAATGAATCAACTGGAGCTCAAAATCTTGGGCTGGCGGTCAATGACACTGTAGACCATGCCAGATGGGGGGTAGGTAGAATCACAAAAATTGAAGGCAAAGGGGATGACATGAGGGCTGAAATCCGGTTCAAAGATGGTGTCACAAAGAGATTTCTCCTGGCTATGACACCTTTATCGAAGTTGTGATGCTAGTCTACCTACTAGTAGGTAGACTAGGGACATGTCGATGACGTCACTTGACAACGCCGGGAATAAGGAAGCATCCGTCAAATTGGAGCCGCCTGCCGACAAACCCTTGATGCGGGGGAGGCTCCATCAAGTAGCCTTCGTTTTAACCCTTTTGTACGGGATATTTTTAGTAATCTACGCACCCAGATTTTGGCCCAAGGTGGCAATGGTGATTTACACTTTAGGAGTTGCTGGCATGTTTGGCTCGTCCACTTTGTTGCACCGTGGGAAGTGGTCATTGAAGGCCCATAAGAGAATTAGAAGACTAGATCATTCGATGATATTTATGGCAATAGCTGGGACTTATACGGGACTTGGATCTCTGGTTCTTCCTCCAATTTCTAGAACTGTAATGCTTTGCCTGGTTTGGGGCGGCGCATTTATTGGGATAGGTTTGAGATTGGGCTGGATGAATGCTCCAAGATGGGCAGTAATTACTCCATATGTGGCAGTCGGATGGGTTGCACTCGGTGCTCTTCCGGGTCTTTATCATGCATTGGGCGTGACGGGATTCACACTTATGGCATTTGGAGGCCTAATTTATACCTTAGGTGCAGTCGTCTATGCCAAGAAAAAGCCAGACCCATGGCCAAAAGTCTTTGGTTTTCACGAAGTATTTCATGCCTGCACAGTAGTGGCAGCTACGCTATTTGCTATTGACGTGGGCGCCATAGTACTTCCTTTGGTGTCAACGCATCACTTTTAAGCAATGGGGTAACTAAAAAGTTATCTTCAATCAAGCGAGATGTAGCTCGTATTAAAATCAAAACGCGGGAATTTTATTTACTGCCTGAAGAGATTGAAAGTGATTGAGCAGTGAAAATGACACGTTGTTAAGCCTATTTATATGGACTTATTCGACTTTTGTCAAACCATAGCCTCAAGAAGTTCTAAAATTTGCACTGCAATGAAGCGCAGATATCGAGTAGTAGTAGCCAAGCCTGGTTTAGATGGTCACGACAGAGGCGTAAAAGTCATAGCTCGTGCCCTTCGTGACGCCGGTTTTGAAGTTATTTATACTGGTCTACACCAGAGTCCTGAACAAGTTGTACAGGTTGTTCTGCAAGAAGATGCCGATGCTCTCGGACTGTCACTGCTTTCAGGAGCCCATCTGACACTAGTTCCGAAGATTATTGAACTTTTAAGAGAAAAAGATCTTGGTGATGTGGTCGTGACCGTTGGAGGGATCATTCCTGATGATGACATCCAAAAATTGATTGAAGGCGGAGTATCACGGGTC
>JABEUL010000116.1 GCA_013044465.1 Acidimicrobiales bacterium | reverse complement strand
TGAAATAATTGAGAGGAAAGTGGCGCATACCCTTGGTTCAAAAACTACAGTCAAATCTCTCGAGGTTGGCTTCTTCGCCCCAAGAAGTCGAGTCGCATGTACTACAGCCTCACTTACTACAATTTCTTTGTCAAGTTCCTCAACTGACCTTGCCACATGTGAACCCCCGCCGGCATGGCTGTCTTCTCCTTCTCCAGCTAGGGCGTAGGCAGCTAGATAGCACGAAGTCCTTCTAGAACTAAGCTGAATTCCCTCAGTGGTGGCGATTGCCGAGATAAAAGCGCCATCTCCGTAGTTTGCCTGTTCCACCAATCTAATTCTCTTATCTCTACTTTGCAGTTCTCTATCAAGGTCTATAGCCATTGCGACTTTTTCAGCCATAGGTACTTCTAGCAGTTCTTCTCGAAATAAATTGAGATCTGCAGGTTTTACGCCATCTGGAATTGCGAGTCCCACAGCTTCATCAGGAGTTGCGTATTGGGTATTGTCACGAGCATTTTCAAGGGTATCTCGGATTGATTTTTCATCCGTTCTGCCGCTCCAGGCGAATCCAAGCTTTCCATCTTTAATTACACGTATACCAATTCCTTCGGATTCTGCACTTTCTAAGGTTTCGATTTCGCATCTAAATGATCTAATCTCGTTGTCCCGACTCCATAGCGCATAAGCTTCGATCTGCTCTCCTGGAGTGGCGCAGTCTCTCACTGACTTTACTATTTTCGATAGGCGAGATTCAATAGCATCTGGGTCTATAGTGCTTGATCCATGTTGATTTTCCAACGAAATATCTCCAGTGCTCATTGGGTGGTGCCTCCGATTGTAACACCAGTGATGCGCAATGTTGCCTGACCGCATCCTACTGGGACTTGTTGGCCATCTTTGCCACAAGTTCCCGGAGACATTCCAAAGTCATTGGCCACAGCATCAATTTTGCTTAATACATCAGGACCGTTTCCAATTAAGTTTGTATCCCTTAACGGAGAGGTAATCTTGCCATTTTCGATTAGATAAGCCTCGATTGTGCCAAAGACAAAATCACCGGTTACTGTATTGACCTGCCCTCCACCTAATTTTGCTACATATATTCCATATGGAGTGTCACTGATAATTTCTTCAGGTGTGGCGGTTCCAGCTAAAAGGAATGTATTTGTCATTCTCACCATTGGGAGGCACTGGTAGCTTTGTCGCCTTCCGTTTCCTTGCCAAGTAGGTTTCCCAGCTTGTTTCGCTCTTTTGTGATCATACATATAGTCCACCAGTACACCGTTTTCGATCAGAACTGTTCTCCCAGAAGGGTTTCCCTCATCATCAAAGGCATAAGTTCCCCACTCAGATCCAATGGTGCCGTCATCAACCAAAGTGACAAGTGGGCTTGCTACTTTTTGCCCAATTTTGTTTGTGTAGACAGATGCCTCTTTGTTAATGTGATCAGCTTCAAGGCCATGACCACAGGCCTCGTGGAACAAAATGCCTCCAGATCCACCAGCTAGAACGACGGGAACTTCACCTGAAGGAGCTGGAATCGCATCTAACTTAACTAGTGCTCTCGCAGCGGCGCTTTTTGCGATTTCTCCAACTTCATATTTGTCAAAGAGCTCAAAACCCACGGTTTCAGCCACTGACTCATAACCAGTTTGAAGTCCCGTATCACCTATGGCTACACATGAAACTGAGAATCTTGTTCTCGTTTGGGTGTCTGTGACATAGAGACCTTCACTGTTTGCAATAACAATTGATCTATAACTATCTCCATAGGATGCCGAGACTTGCCGAATGGCATCTTTTTTGTCTTTATTAGGTTCTCCATCTAAACGGCTATCCCGCGCTTTTTGGTCAGCAATATTTAACAGTGCCACTTTGGCCGCCTTTTCAATCTCCCCGGGATGTTTTGCAGGTTGAAGTGAATGTCTGTTCATGGCATTTGTTAATACGGGAACCTCTACAATCTTTGATTTCCCTGAAGACTTTGCTACAGCCGATGCGCCTTGAGCTGCTCGAAGGAGACTCTCCTCGCTTAAATCGGCACAGTGAGCATACCCACTGGTGGATCCCTTGATTACCCTGATCCCAGCTCCTCGGCTCGAGCCAGTAGAGAGCTCTTCAACTCGGCCGTCGTCTAAGGATATCCCTGTGATGGTTCTATCTTCGGCGAATATCTCGGCAAAGTCACCTCCATTGCTCAAAGCGTATGAAAGTACTTTTTGTGCAATATCTGGTTCAATCATATTAGACTCCTAATAGAAAATGTAATGTCTCTAGAACTATGGTACTAACGTGGAGCTAACCCCTGGGCTAATCGGCCGTGTTTCGATAGTTGTCGACGATCTCGACACTGCCAAGGCTTTTAGAAGCTCGGACGTTCCTGTGCTTGCCACCCCCCGAGTAGTGGCACTTATGGAAGAGGCAACTTGCAAGGCCATTGAGGGCAAACTAGTCGAAGGTCAGACTTCGGTTGGGGTCAGAGTCCAGATAGACCACATTGCCCCAACTATCCCTGGTCGATCGATTGGGGCAGAGGCACTTTTGCAACAAGTCGAAGGAAGACGGCTGACATTTAGCGTGAAAACCACTGACTCCAATGGACTTTTAGCAGTAGGGGTGATAACAAGAGTTGTGGTGGATAGAGCTCATTTTTTAGAAAAAGCCCAGCCCAAGTAGCATTATTGGGCAGTTTCTAATTGATTTGGCCTGATGGTTAAAATTGAATGCTGACTGGGACATGCAGGGGCTAGGCTCTTAAGTGTAACTATGACAATTCTTGAGACCATACAGAGCCCGGCCGATATTAAGTCGCTCGATTCCGATGAACTCACTCAGCTAGCAGAAGAAATTAGGAACTTTATAGTTCGGGCAGTTTCAAACACTGGCGGTCACTTAGGTTCAAATCTAGGTGTGGTGGAGCTAACCATTGCACTGCATCGAGTTTTCAACTCCCCCCACGACCCTATTCTTTGGGATACCGGACACCAAGCTTACGTGCATAAGCTTTTAACTGGTCGAGCTTTAGGATTTGCTGAGCTTCGTCAAGAGGGGGGAATGTCGGGATATCCAAACAGAGGTGAGTCGGAACACGATTGGGTAGAAAACAGTCATGCCTCTACAATTCTCAGCTATGCTCAAGGACTTTCTGTAGCCTTTGATAATGCAGGGACTGGGCTTTCCTCTTCAGTTTTGCCAAAAGATCCAAGGAGGGTAGTAGCTGTTATTGGAGATGGCGCCCTAACCGGCGGGATGTCCTATGAGGCGTTAAACAATCTGGGACACTCAGGTGCACCAGTAATTATTGTCTTAAATGACAATGGCCGAAGCTATGCGCCAACTGTATCTAAGCTTTCGTTATCAATTAGCAACTTAAGAGTCAATTCCTCATATGTTCTGGTGAGAGAGAGATTGCGAAAAGCGCTTCGAGATCTTCCTCTAATGGGAAATGTAGCCTATTCGGGAGTGCACTCTCTTACTTCGGCCTTAAGAGAACTAATTGAACCACACGTGTTTTTCGAAGCTCTTGGAGTGAGGTACATTGGACCCCTCGATGGCCACGATATTCCCCAAGTAGAACAAGCCTTGGAGCATGCACGATCATGGCATGGACCAATTGTGGTTCACGTATTAACCCACAAAGGAAAAGGATACGCTCCTGCTGAAGACGACGACCTTCAGAGATTACATGATGTCAAAGCCGTCGTTGGCCAAGGTGGTCCTGTGCCGACTCCGCTAAAAGGAATTGGGGATGCTCCAGTTACTTATACGGATGCTTTTGCTGCCGCACTTGTTGAAGCAGCTGAAAAAAGACCCAACCTTGTTGCCATAACAGCGGCCATGCCAGGTCCGACTGGCCTGCTTCATTTTCAGGCTCGTTATCCAGATCGTTTCTTTGACGTAGGAATTGCAGAACAGCACGCAGTCACCTTCGCTGCCGGCATGGCCATGGGTGGATTAAAGCCAGTAGTGGCTGTATACTCAACTTTTTTTTCCAGAGCCTTTGACCAAGCAAATCTAGATGTTGGCCTGCACAAGCTTCCTATCGTTTTTGCCCTCGATCGTGCTGGCATCACAGGAGATGACGGAGCTAGCCACCACGGAGTTTTAGATTTAGTACTTGGACTTTCAATTCCAGATGTTGCAATATTTGCGCCCTCAAGTGCCCAAGAGATCCCAGTAATGTTTGAATCAGCACTTTCTTGGGATGGACCAGCTATTGTTCGATATCCTAAAACACCAGCTCCATCTTCAGATGAAGTCGGGTCGTCAATGAATGCGAGGAAAGTGGTCGACGGCGATGGGTCCGTTGCTATTCTCGCTGTTGGCAAAATGGTCCAAAATGCCAAAGAGGCCGTTGCGATATTAGAAAAAGAAGGATTTAAACCAACTCTGTGGGATGTGCGAGTCGTAAGACCACTGGACCACGAGATGTTAAAAGATGCTATAAAGCATGACGTAATTGTTACCATTGAGGACGGCTACCGTATTGGTGGTGCTGGAATGTATATTGCCGATTCAATTAGGGCTTTGTCAGAGACAACTGGACAAGATGATGTCATTACAAAGGAAGAAGCGTCAGAAAGTTCGGGGCACAGCCACAGTGGAACTACCAAAAACATTACCGTTCTTGGGATCCCTACCATTTATATTCCCCAAGCCAAACCTGATGCAATTTTGGCCAGATTTGGTTTAGATGGATTAGGGATAGCCCAATCGGTTAAAACTTCTCTGCAAGTCCAGTTTAAGAGTGAATGATTCCTTCATCCTGAAATTTCAATTTTGTTAGAGGCAAGATCTTCTTTCTTAATTCTAATTACCACGAGAGCAATTAAAACAGCTGCTAGTGCTATGTAAGAAGCAACTTTGAAAGCAGCTACATATCCACTGGTGATTACCTGATATGCAACCATCCTGGCCTTAATTGGAAGCTGACTTAGATTGGATGGATTAAAACTAGTCGAGGCATGAAATCCCATGGAGGCAACTTTGGCCTTTGAAGCTGCGATTGAGATCGTCACCAAAATCGAAAGGCCGAGTGAACCACCAATCTGTTGTGTAGTATTTAGCAACGCTGAAGCTAGCCCAGCTTCTTTAAGTTCCACCTTTGAAACAGCAGTAAGTGTAAGGGGAACAAATGTTAAGCCCATTCCAGCAGCAACTGTCATCATCGGCCCAATTATGTCGAAATAGTTAGCATTTACATTTATAAAGCTGACCCAAATTAAACCAATGGCTCCTATGATTGGACCTAAAGTCATTGGAATTCGAGGTCCGATTCTCCCAACTAATTGAGAGGTAATCCCAGCAACTACTCCGATTGTAATAGTT
>JABEUL010000115.1 GCA_013044465.1 Acidimicrobiales bacterium | reverse complement strand
CTGCCATTTTTGAAATTGAACGACTTTGAGCCTCGGCATCAGAGCGAATTCTTCTGGCAGACGTGACTTCGGCCTCCCAGTTGAGATCGAGTGCAAAAGGTGCCTTAGTTGGAATTACTTCTGGGGCGTCACCCCTATGGCCACCTGAGACATAAGCAGTTGATACTGCGATCATGTGTGCTGGCCCATTTGGCCTAGACGATGCCACATGGGCCAAGGCTTTAGCCACCCTAGAAGGTCCCAGCAGATTGACTTCAACCGCTTGATCTAAAGCAGCATCAAAGCTCACAGTTGCAGCTGAGTGAATGGCAATATCACATTTTGCTAGTTCTAAAAGTCCAGCTTCATCTAACCCGAGTAGCTCAGTTCCTACATCACCTGAAATAGTAGTTAAACGACTCTCAATTTCTTGGTCAAATCGGTCACCGAGTTTTGCCCTTAAGGTGTCAAAACAGTCGTGCCTTATTATTTCTCTTTTACACCTATCCTGGGCACTTTGCCTTTGGCCTGGCCTTATTAGAACAACTATGTGGCAATTGGGCACACTCCGAAGAAGTCTCTCAACTAAGGCTGTGCCCAAGAAACCGGTTGCACCAGTTACTAGTATGCGCTTGTTCTCCAAGGAATCACGAATCATTTGACCTATAACCTACTTGGAATTATTGACTTCGCCAGTGATTTTTTTTGTTTTTACTGGTTTTGGAGGAGTATATCTCTTTGATGCCTGAGGAAGAATCTTAGCTGGAGTGGTCGGACTATCTTTTCGCCTTTTTTTCACTTGGTCGAGTGGAGACTGCCTCATGGGGGCTGGAGAAGTTGATTTGATGGTTTTGGAAGCCGCGTCATCAGGGAAGACCTCAATAGGTGCTAGAAAATTCATCTTTCTAATCCGCGTGAACTTATAAATCAGCCAGCCTCCAAGAGCCAAGAGAGGGAAAGAATATACCATCGGGAGCAATAGAAGACCACCTAGGATGCAAGCTACAAATAGTGGGGCTCTTCGTTTGATAAAAAGTGCTGCCACCAGAATGAAAAGTCCAACAACCACGAAAAAAAGTGCTTGCTCAATTGTAGCCTGGTGTGAAATATTCAATGCATTCTTGCCATAGGTTTTAATTTCTTGCTGAGTAAGAGTTATGTGATAGCCATAGTACGCAATAAAAGCGGCAAACATTAATACATAGACACCAGCTGCTACGCCCATTGACTTTTCTCTTCTAGTGAGAAAGTACATTGGTGCCTGCTTCTGAGCCTTCTTAGCTAATTTGGCCTCGTGGTCGGCATCAGAGACTCTGATACTCGTGAGGAACTTTGAAATATAATCTGCCACGCTTATATAGGCTAGTTGCCCTTGGCCCTAACAATAATCACAGGTAAGTTCAGTGCCTCACTCACACCCAATACCTGGGCTCCATCGGGCATTCCTGGGAGTCCCGATTCGTGCAATCCTTCCGAACTCTGGAGATCTTGGACTCCAAATGCCAAATGACATATCCGACCACTTCTGCCTTTTAGCCAGTCCTCAACAGGGCTTTTCACTTCGCTATCAGGATTTTTGGCAATAAGACGAATTCTTCCCGGCCCTTTCCAGGAAAGTTCAATCCAATTTGATGAACCATCGTCACATGACCCAGATGCCAGCTCAGTACCTCCTAAAAGATCCCGAAATAGCTCAAGACCTCTATTTATATCACTCACGGCATGTCCGACCCACAAGAGTTCTGAATTCACACCTTCTTTTGGCATCGGCACTCCTTTAGGAGGGGGAACAAACCAACTACCTGCACTTTGGGCAATTTGAACAACAACTCCTAGCGCCTGTTTTGGGTGTATGAAGGCCTCTTTCCACCAAGGATTGCCAATTGAGACTCCCGTTGGTTCAAATCCGGCACTTCTAACTTCGTCTAGAGCAGCTTCGATATCGTGTACTTTGAAGGTCAAATGGTGTGGTCCCGGCCCACTATGGTCAAGGAAACGCCTTAAAAAGTCGTTATGTTCGACATCACTAGGCATCAATACTTCGATCCGCATGTCATTTGCAAAACTCAATTGTGCTGGTGCAAAGCCTAAATTGAAGCCCCCGCTCTTCCATTTACCGCCCAAAACACCCACCACTGTTGGCCAGGCATCTTCCCAGTTCTCTACCGCTGTAGCCACATGATCTAGTTGTATATCTTTAATCACATTAAAAATCATTACCGATTTTGTACCCTCTGTGCAAAGTGGCAACTAAAAGGGCTAACGTTCAAGTATGGACTTTCGTGAAATTCCAGTAGTAACACTGAGTGAACTTATTCGCTCAAAGCAGATATCGGCTCGTGAAGTAATGGAAATAGCCATTAAAAACATCGAGGAGATAAACCCTAAGGTAAATGCATTTGTAGCCCTCGACCTTGAAAAGGCAGCTGATGAGGCCAAAGTCAAGGATGAGGAGATTGCCAGAGGGGAAAGTGTGGGAGTATTCACAGGAATTCCACTTGGCGTGAAGGATTTAGAGGATGCTAAGGGATTTAAAACCACCCACGGTTCAGCTCTTTTTGCCAACGATCCCGTTAAACAAAAGGACTCAAATCTGGTCAAAAGACTCAGAGCGGCCGGTGCAATTGTGGTGGGGAAAACAAATACACCCGAACTTGGCTGGAAACCAGATACAGAAAATACTACCTTTGGACCAACTCGAAATCCTTGGAATTTAAAACGTTCGCCTGGGGGGTCATCTGGTGGAAGTGCAGCGGCAATTGCTTCAGGCATGGTTCCAATTGCAACTGGTTCA
This sequence comes from Acidimicrobiales bacterium, assembly GCA_013044465.1. Taxonomy (GTDB): domain Bacteria; phylum Actinomycetota; class Acidimicrobiia; order Acidimicrobiales; family JABEUL01; genus JABEUL01. The sequence continues at coordinate 482 of JABEUL010000115.1, read as the reverse complement.
GATGGTGGAGGCTCAATTAGAATTCCGTCGGCAGCATGTGGTCTTTCGGCCTTTAAGCCCTCGCTTGGTCGAGTTCCAACAGGGGGAAGTGATCCGGCTGATTGGAAAGATCTTTCAACCAAGGGGGTCATGGCCAGAAGAATTAGTGACATTGTGGCTCTACTTGATGTGGTAGTTGGGCCCGAACCAAGTGATCTCAGGTCACTCCCAATGCCTGAAGGTGCTTGGGCAGGTGCATTGGACGGCGCTCACGTACCTGCCTTAATTGCCTGGTCACCCAATCTTGGCTATGGCGCGGTAGATGACGAGATCAAGGTAATTTGTCAAGATGCCACGTCCCTCCTGGAGGAACTCGGAGCCAGGGTAGTTGAGATTGACAGCGTGTTTGACGAAGATCCGATTTCCAAATGGCTCTGTGAAGTGGCCGTGTATTCATCTAAAATTATCTCAAAATTTGAGGGAAGTGAGCTAATGAGCCAGGT
>JABEUL010000114.1 GCA_013044465.1 Acidimicrobiales bacterium | reverse complement strand
TCTATAACTACTCTTGGCACAACCAACGGAGTAGGTAGCATTCCAATTTTGCCGAGCACCCAAACAGCTCTTTCCATAACGGCTGAAGTATCAAGCACCAGTGCCCCTTCAGGAACTTCTGATTCAGTACCCGGAGCAATTCTCCTAGTAAAGCCAATCGTTTTAGATACCTGAGAAGCCTTTGCCATACCTACCCTGATGCCAAAGTACGCAAGCATCCAGGTCAAAACTCCAACTATCGGAAGAGCGAGAGGTGAACTCCACAAAAGGACAATTGGAACTCCGATTATTAAGGAGATCACAAGCCCAGTCGTGCCCATAACTGATGCCGCCAATACTTCAACGGCAGGAACATCTTTCAATTGGCGTGAAGCCTTTTTCACCCCCCTATCAAAGGATCTTCCAACTACTCCCCCGACCACATATCCAATTAATACACCTATGGCAACAAATAAGAACCTGTCTACAGAGCCGTGAAATTCTTGTGTGCCTAATTCATCTCCACCAATGAGTCCTACAAATACAAAAAGTAAACGAAGTCCTTCTACAAAAAACATAATCCCCTTACTTAGGCCCAGTATACAGGACGACTGAACCCGGCACATCGATAACCGTGCCTGGCAGAGGATTAGTAGTAAAAGCTACTGCATTATTTGTAATCGGACCATATGTAGCTGAAACGCTGATGCCAACGGCCAAGAGTTTGGATACTGCTGCTTGGACGCTTAACCCAGATACGGAAGGCACAGTAACTGTCTGGGGCCCAAGAGAAACCTCTAAGACAACAGTAGATCCCTTGGCCACCTGGTTGCCAGGTGCCGGAGATGACGAAATTGTCAATCCCGCCGCCACTGTTGACGAATATGCCTGGCTCTCTTTGGCCACTAATCCGAGTGAAGTAAGTGTGCTTTGGGCGCTTTGATAACTCACGCCTATGAGTGAACTAGGAATTGTCCTTGGCGAGGGCCCCATTGACACCGTCAAATTAATGTTATTTCCAGGCTGCATAGAACCTGTTGATGGGGACTGGGAAACCACCAGACCGACTGCCAAAGTCTCTGAATATGCTTTGTTGGTACTTACTTGAAACCCCAAGGACTTGAGTTTTGACTCCGCAGTTGTAGAAGGAGTACCGATCAAGTTGGAAGGTATTGCCACGGGTGGTGGACCCTTTGAAACCACATAGCCAATAGTTGTATTGGCACTTAATCGCGTGCCTGTGGCAATAGCTTGCGAGATGATAACTCCCTTTGGATACTTGGAGCTGTACTGATAACCAGAGACATGACCCTTTAATTCTTGAGCACTCAGAACAGCATTAGCTGTAGATAAATTATCACCTACTAATGTGGGAACCACTTGGGAATTTACGACATAGTGCTGAGCCAAAAATCCAAATCCAATTGCAGCAATTATTAATATTACAACAGCTACCAACCAGGGCCATTTTCTTCTGGGATGAAGTTCTCTCGCCTTTGGTGGCCCATCCTCGCCCCACTCAGGTCCGGCAGCAAGTGCGTCGAAAGTCGCTGCATGTGCGGTATCTTTTAGATTCTGTCCTGACAGAGAACGACTTTGATCTAAAGACTCAACTTCACCGACATATGTTGTATCGGTGCCAATATTTCCGCCAGCCAAAATCTGGGTGGGCGGATCCCCTAGGGAAAGTCTTGGAATAAGAGCGGAACGAGTTGGCATCAGCGGGAGTCTCTCTGGGGGGTCCAGCTTTTTGGCAGCTTTCTCTAGACTTTTCACGAAACCCGCCGCATCTAGGCGCACTGCAGGATCTGGATCTCCAGCTTGGATGATTGCCTCAGATAACGCGCCCAATTTGGGGTTGCTCGGCAATCTTGCATCCTTGCGAGCAGCCAGCATAGCAATAGTGGTGTCCGCTTGAAATGGAGAGTCACCGACAATTGACTCATAGAGCACAAGTGCTAGGGAGTAAATGTCTGATTTACCTGTTAGTGCTTTGGCCTCTGCCTGCTCGGGTGATGCGTATCTTGCAGTTCCCAATACCGTTCCAATAGGTTCTGTCCAGGCAGCTTCGGCTAAAGCTCTAGCTAAACCAAAGTCTGCTATAACTAGTCCTCCTCGCCTATCGAAAAGCAAGTTTGCTGGTTTGATATCCCTATGGACCAATCCCCTTGAATGTGCAAAAGCTAGACCTCGAGCCGCCTGAATTCCGACAAAAAGTGCCTGGGACTCAGTTAGGGTCTCCCCACCGTCTAATAGAGTTCTAAGTGTTCCACCTTCTAATAACTCGGTAACTAGATATGGCTGCTCGTCTCGATCAATCCCCCAATCAATTACTCGCAGCAAATTAGGATGCACTAAAGCAGCTGCAGATCTTGCCTCGTAGAGGAATCGCTTTAGAAATCCCGCCTCATGACGGAGAGCTGGGTGAAGAATTTTAAGGGCCACGGAATTTCCGGTTTTAATATCTAAAGCCGCGACTACTACTGAAGAGGCACCTGCTCCTATTACCTCTTCTACCTGATAGCGCTCTCCAATGACGCGCCCAACCACATCGGCTATTCCAGCGACTGTCACGCTTCTAGGCTAGTTTCCAAATTGTGCAAAATGGTGGATGCTTTGACCGCATAACCACCAATTTTAGGCCAGATTTAGCCGACTTTGGTCACGGCACCACCAGAAATTGTACCGCTTCCAGATGTCGTTGTGGTCGGTGGTGGGCAAGCCACTGCAATCATGCATCTAATTGCAGCAGTAGTGCAAGGTGGTTGAGGACATGGCACCGTAGTGCCAGATACTGTCGTAGTTGTAACTGGTGGAAGTGTACCCGAAGGAATTGTTGTTCCCACACACACTGGAGGATATGCCATTGCAGCCGTGCCGGTGGTAGCTGGTTGTGGAGAAATTGTTTGAACTGGATAGGATTCCATCGGAGGACATGTGGAAGTACTCGGAGGCACCGAAACAGTTTCGAGAAGTGCTCCTTGCGAGTTGAAAGCTTGAAGTGTCCCACTGAGTCCATTTGCACTTCCCACTCCATTAACTGCCAGTGTTGCAATGCCATCAGTCGGTGAAGTGGTATCACTTTGGCCGTTTGAAGAATTCCAAGTAACTTTCGCTACGTCACTCGAGGCAGAAGCTACTAGCCAGAACACAGGGGAACCTTCACTTTGACCGAATTCACCCCCGCTTTGGTAGGAAAGAGCAGTTGAACTAGAAGATAAGAGAGCATAGCCAGTCCCGACGGCCTTGGAGTTGCTCATCTCTACAACTACTTCTTGGTTAATGAAGTTATGTGTGACTGAACAAGATCCGGAAGGGTTGTTCATGCTTGGTAAACATCCTGCACTGTATGTCCTAATAGTTATTCCCGACGAAGTTGTTCGAAGCGATACTAACTTCAACAGTGAGTAGGCTGGCTGGTCGATCCCACTTGCCCCGCGAGTGGTGCTGGGGCCACCCGAACCAGTAGCCACATTTGGAGACAGTGCGCCATTACCTTGAATAGTCGTCTCTCCAGACTTAGCTGCAGATACATTGTTGACGCTTTCATGTCCACCCAAAAACCCTCCAAGAGCTCCAATCAGTAGCACTCCGGTCAATAGTGGGGCAATTGACAAAAGCGGAGTGCGACTCCTCATGTGGGGCTTTTTCTCAATCGAGTCAATATTTGGTGTCACATACACTTCACTTGCTTTATTTTGCAAATGGTTTCTCAAGTTTTGTTCAAAGTCCATCATTTACTACCTTTCCTCTTAATTGATCAAGTGCTCTACTGATTAGGCCCGCTACAGTGCCAACTTGACACCCTAGAGCCTTGGCGATTTCAACATCGGGTAGATCTTCGTAGTAGCGAAGAATCACTGCTACTTGTTGCTTATAGGGAAGTTGCCTGATTGAATCCTGCATTCCGTCATCATCATCTATTTGAATTGATTCACGTCTAGCTAGTTTGGGTGCAACAATTCTCTCGATTTTCTTATGCTTGAAATAACTGTTACATGAATTGACTACAGCCTTTCGTAGGTAGCTTGATGGAGAGTCAATCTTTGACCACCTTTTGTGTACCTTGAAAAACGAGTCCTGCACGATATCTTCAGCAAGTTGGTGAGACTGAACAATTAGATAGGCAATCTTTACAGAGGCTACAAAATTGTCTTCGTAAAATTTGACAAAATCAGGTTCCCATTTTGTCGAACTTTTAGTGACTATCTTAAAATCAGGTTCCACATGTAAATCTTCCCTCAAATCCGAGACCCTTGCACGTTCTAACAGCATCATCTCTCAATAGACGCCTCAGATCAGACAAATCTTGCAGTTTTTTCACTTTTTAGGAAGAAAATCTAGAAATCTAGGTTCCCAGTCGTGATAATGGCTTCGAATCCGGCTTCGTCGACAATTGGAATCCCCAGCTTATCTGCCCCACTAATTTTGGATGCTCCGGGTTTGGCACCTGCAATGAGTGCAGTCGTGTTCTTGCTAACAGAAGACGTGACCTTAGCGCCAAGAGCCATTAGCAGTGATTCGGCCTCCTCCCTTTTGTACTTCTCCAGCGTACCTGTAACTACAAATGTCTTCCCCTCAAGTGTTCCGGCTAGAGAAGGCTCCACGCTTAGTGCATCATCAATCGCTACAACCCCGAGACCAGCTAACTTCAGTCTCTCTATTACATCTACGTTTCCCTCGTTGCGGAAAAACTTGAATATACTCTCCGCCACCACTTCGCCAATGCCATCAATCTCCTGAAGTTCTTCGCTGGAGGCTTTCATAATATCTTCAAAAGTTTTATATTTTGCTGCCACCGAACTA
>JABEUL010000113.1 GCA_013044465.1 Acidimicrobiales bacterium | reverse complement strand
TCCCTGAAATACTCCGCCATAGTCAAGGCTGCCAGTGCTACCCTCAATCTGACCCCAGGTGGCTCATCCATCTGACCATACACTAAAGCTGCTTTGTCGATAACTCCCGACTCTTGCATTTCAAGCCAAAGGTCTGTTCCTTCACGAGTTCTCTCACCAACGCCGGCGAACACTGATACACCACCGTGCTGCTTGGCCACTCGGTTAATCATCTCCATGATTAAAACAGTTTTCCCAACTCCTGCACCACCGAACAATCCAATCTTGCCACCCTGGACATAAGGTTCAAGTAGGTCGATGACTTTGATGCCAGTCTCAAACATTTGAGCTCTTGGTTCTAGGGAGTCAAATGCAGGAGCCTCCCTGTGTATTTCCCACCAATCTTCAATTCCCTCGACATTTGGAGTATCAAGAGACTCACCAATTACATTGAACACGTGGCCGAGTACTCCTGAGCCAACAGGAACAGTTATTCCTCGTCCGGTGTTTTTAACCGGAGTGCCACGCCTGAGTCCGTCAGTTGGCTTGAGACAAACTGCTCTCACCCTGCCTTCTCCAATTTGTTGAGCAACTTCGGCAGTGATAACTTCACTTTTGCCTTCAAGGTCAATCTGCATGGTCACAGCCGTATTGATAGCCGGAAGTGCATGCGGCGGAAATTCAACGTCAACAACCGGACCGGTAATGGCAACCACCCTTCCGTCTGGGTGAACCTTGTTGCCTTTTATATCTTGATCAAATGTAGTACTCATACTAATTCCTTTCTGCGGCTGCAGCTTGGCGAAGGGCCTCTGCACCACCAACAATTTCCATGATCTCTGTTGTGATCGCCTCTTGACGAACTCTATTCATCTCTCGGGTGTAATCCGTGATGAGTTCTTCTGCGTTCTCCGTTGCACTTGACATAGCTCTCTGCCTCGCAGTGTGCTCAGATGCTGAAGCTTCCAAAAGTGCACCAAAAATTGAAGTCTCCAAATACTGCGGCAAGAGAGCGGCAAGTAGAGGCACTGCTTCGGGTTCAAGTTCGGGCATGGCGCGATACCCACTTTGAGTTTCGCCTTTGACACTTTCAGGCAATGGAAGCAGCTGAGCTATTCCAACTTTTTGAGTACCCGCTGAAATGAATCTTGTTGAAACTATTTCAACTAAGTCAAACTCACCGTTTTGAAATCTATTTACTAAAGCATCGCTTATTTTCTCAGCATCGCTAAACTTCGGCTTATCGGTCATTCCGACGAAATTTGTCTCAACTGGTATTTCTCTGTAGCGGAAATACGATTGAGCTTTTTTGCCCACGGTGAAAAGATGAATCTCAACACCTTCACTTTGATACGCCTTAAATTTTCTCTCAACAGTTCTTAAAACTGCAGAGTTATAGCCTCCACATAGGCCCCTGTCGGCAACTACGGCAACTACGGCAACAGATTGTGGGGAGGTTGGGGTTCCAAGGAGCCTGGCACCCTTTGCTCCGACTTCGCCAGCAACTTCAGCAACTGCTTTTGCAACTGCTTCTTGGTAGGGTCTGGATCCTGCAATACGGCTTTGAGCGCGAACTATCTGTGAAGCTGCTATTAACTCCATAGCTCTAGTTATTTTCTTGGTTGACTCGACACCTTTGATTCGGCTTCTGAGTATTCGCTCCTGGCCCGCACCCATTTATTACTCGCCGCCCACGCTTATGTCGAAGTCACGTTTAAATGCATCTATTGCACTCCTAAGTGCAGCTTCATCATTTAGTTTTTTCGAGTTCTTGATATCAGTAAGCATCTCTGTGTGACTGGAACGCATGAAATCTCTGAACTCACGCTCAAATCTGCGGACTTCGCTCACTGGGACATCATCTAAAAATCCCTTCGTACCAGCAAAAATCACAACGACTTGTTCTTCAACTGACATAGGTGCATGAAGGGGTTGCTTCAATAGTTCAATGAGTCGGTATCCACGGTCAAGCTGTGCCTGTGACACTTTGTCTAACTCGGAACCAAAAGTCGCAAATGCTTCGAGTTCACGGAACTGCGCCAAGTCGATCTTCAGTGTTCCAGACACTTCTTTCATGGCCTTGATCTGTGCCGCACCACCTACTCTGGAGACAGAAATACCAACGTTAATTGCTGGCCGTACTCCTGCATAAAATAGGTCGCTTTCCAAATAAACCTGACCGTCAGTAATTGAGATCACATTTGTTGGAATGTAAGCACTCACATCACCAGCTTTTGTCTCAATTATGGGAAGGGCAGTTAGCGAACCTCCGCCTTTGGCATCAGAAAGCTTTGCGGCTCGCTCTAGGAGCCTGCTGTGTAGATAGAAAACATCTCCGGGATAAGCTTCACGTCCCGGTGGCCTTCTAAGTAGTAGTGAGAGTTGGCGGTAGGCGTCGGCTTGTTTGGACAAGTCGTCGTAGATAATTAAAGAGTGCTCGCCATTTTCCATCCAGTGCTGACCCATTGCGCATCCCGCATAGGGTGCCAAGTATTTAAATGGAGCTGATTCAGAAGCCGGGGCTGAGACTACAACAGTGTATTCAAGTGCTCCAAATTCTGCCAAAGTTGCAACAGTCTGGGCAACAGTTGAACCCTTTTGACCGATTGCTACATAGATGCACTTTACGCCTTGGCCAGCTTGATTGATGATGGTGTCAATGGCTACCGCAGTTTTTCCGGTCTTCCTGTCACCAATTATGAGCTCTCTCTGGCCCCTTCCAATCGGGGTCATAGCATCAATTGCCTTAATACCAGTTTGAAGAGGTTCCCCGACGGGTTGACGTGAAATAATTCCAGGCGCCTGAACTTCTAGACGCCTAGTCTCAGTGGCATTAATTGGACCTTTGCCATCAATGGGCTCACCCAATGCATTTACAACTCGACCTAGTAGAGAGTCTCCTACTGGAACCGACAAAATCTGCCCGGTTGCCTTGACGATCTGGTCCTCTTCTAGGCTCTCATCACTTCCAAGCACTACAGCACCAATAGTGTCTTCGTCCAAGTTAAGTGCCAAGCCCACTACTCCGCCTTCAAACTCCAGCAATTCATTAACTGAAGCATTGGGCAGCCCACTCACTCGAGCAATACCGTCTCCAACTTCAGTGATCCGTCCAATTTGCTCAATCGCTACGTCAGGGTGGAACCCTTCCACATTCTTTTTTAATGCCGCTGCAATATCTGCGGCTTGAATTGTTAACTCTGCCATATTCTTTCTCCGTTTTTCCTAAAAACCAGTCTCTTTATCGATTTATTAATCACTGCGTCTAAAAATATATTCCTATAAATAACTCAGCTACGAACTCTGGAAACACCCAAATCTTCTGCAAGCTCATCTAGTTTGTGCCTAACTGTTCCATCGATCATTGTGGTGCCAACAGTTATGACCATTCCACCCAATAAAGTTGGATCAACAACCACTCTCACCTCTACTGGAACTCCCTCAGAAGCAGTAAGTTTCGCACTTATCTCAGCTACTTGCGATGCACTGGGAACAACAGCTGATCTGACTTGTGCGACTCGCCTTCCTCTCTCGAATGCCACGAGTGAAACCATCTCATCAAGAGCACCTACCATGTCACGCATGCGGCCGGCCCTCAATACATAACTTATGACCCTAAGCGTGGTTGGGGATACTTTTGAAGCCAGAAGATCCCTGACTATCCCAAGGCGAATATTGACCGGAAGGACAATATCGGCGAGAGTTCTACGAAGTTCCGGAGAATTTTCAACAGTTCTGGCAAATCTAAATAGCTCGTCTTCAATTTCATCAAGTGCCTGAGTACTGTGTGCTCGATTAAAAAGAGCTAAGGCATATCCGTTCAGTCTCATCTTTGCAATCTGCCTTGAATCATTTGTCTCAATTACGCCCAACACATCCGAGACTCCCCGAGATTGTTCTAAGCGATGTAGGACCTCATTTATAGTTTCAACAACTTTGGCGATGTGCTCTGCTACGACAATCTGGCGCAGGACCATTGTTGTTAATGGATGGCCTTTAGATGCAACCAAATCAGAAACAATTGCTGCCCTTGTACTTGGCATAAAATCGGGGTCAGCTAATGCCGAAGCAAGGGCATTTGAGCCTAAAACAGCGTCTTCAAACACCTTTACTTCACTGTAAATCTGATCTAGTAGACCTTCAATGGTGGCCTCTTCAATTACAGCTGTTACATATCCCCACAAAGTTGATCGCATCTACGCGTCACCTCGACTAATTGCTTTCATTATTTGCCCTCAGCCTCGGTGCCAGCTTGGTTAATAGTCTCTTGAATCAGTTGGGTATGACGCTCGGCATTCAACTCCGCGCCAATTACTCGTTCGGCGGCAACAACAACCATCTGACCGAACTCTCGCCCTACTTCTTCACGGACCCTGACCTTTTCTTGCTCGATATCGCTTTGGGCGGCTGCCACTAAACGATCGTACTCGCCTTGGCCCCTTTCACGGCCTTCCTCTTTGAGCTGTGTGGCAACGGCATTAGCCCTTGTGACTATATCTCTAGCCTCAGCCTTTGCTCGATCGAGTTCTGCCTTTGCTTGCTCAAAAAGTTCATTTGCATCGCTTTTAGCATTCGCAGCATTTTCAATCGAAGATCGAATCTCCTCTTGACGCTCTGCCATGATTTTCTTCAAAGGTGGCAATACCCACTTGGCCAAAAAGCCAAGAACAAATAAGAATCCAACTAGCTCAGCAAAAAATGTAGCGTTGGGTAATAGAAAATCTCCAGTGCCTACTAGCACAGTCTTCCTTCTTCCTTACTTGACCAATACGAAAACAAACAATGCCATAAACGCGACATTGATGAAATAAGCAGCCTCGGCTAGACCCACTGTAATAAACAAGTAAGTTCTGGCCTTTGCCTCTGATTCTGGTTGGCGTGATACTGCTGCTATTGTTTGCGATCCAGCCAGGGAGTCGCCAATTGCAGCTCCCACTGCACCGCCACCAAGGGCTAAGCCGCCACCTACCATGGCGCCTGCAAGCTCTACAGCATGTTCCATTGTTGTTGTTGCCATTACATCCTCCGTAATAGTTGGTTTACATTTCGCAGATGGTCGAATTTCGACCTAGTGCCAACCTTTTGAGTCGCACTACTGCATTTTTTAGAATGAGATCCTTTCTCATCCGTGTGTCTTCTCAGCCGCAAGTCCAAAGTAGACAATTGTTAGAAGAGCAAAAATGAACGCTTGGATTCCTCCGACGAACATATCGAACACCTTCCACATAAAATCAACGAGCCAAACTAAATAGACCGGAAGAAGGGCGCCAATTAAGGCTACCATCAATCCTCCCGCAAATAAGTTTCCAAAAAGACGCAAAGTCAATGTTATGGGCTTCGTTATCTCTTCAATAAGGTGAAGCGGGTTGACAAAATGCTTTAGGTATCCAAGTTTCTTTGCCCTGAATCCTGCACCATGGACAATAATTATCACAAGAACGGCAAGAGCATAAGTTGTATTTACATCGGCTGCAGGTGCTGGCAAGTACTCTTTTGGAAACCCACTTGGAATCAATGACAGCCAGTTCGCAGTCAGGATAAATAAGAATAAGGCTACGGCAAGGGGCACCAGTCTTGATGCTCGTTTCCCAATTGATGACTCCACCAGTTCCTCTACGAAATCAACTAATGACTCGAAAAATAACTGCAGCCCGCCGGGCACACCTGCGGTTAACTTGACCCTCATTACAAGGCCTAAAGTAATAACAATCACTCCTGCAAGCGCAGTAGTCCAAATTGTGTCGACATTGAAAGTCATTCCATAAATTGTTCTCGTAATGTGGTCTCCGACTGGAATATTTACCGTTGCTATAACACCCATTAGTCTTTTGACTCCCCTGCATAAGCGACTTTAGCCATCATGGCCAAAAGTAGGAACTGAAAAATAACTAGCCCTAGGAGAACTCCAATTGCAAGAAATGGGCTTATGAAAAAAGATCCGATGATAACTGCAGTTGCTATAAATAGCCTGCCAATACTGTGCAGTACTAATCCTTTTCTCGCCTCTTTTGCATCTTCAATATGAACTGAGGCAATCCTCGCATCCATCATTCTCAAATTTAAAATTGCAGTTCCAAGACCCACGAGCATGCCAAATCCAACTAGGGAATATCCAAGAACTGTTGACACCACGATTGCGACAAATGTGATAGCAAGACCTATCAACACGGCCGTTCTAATCGCCCGTGTCACAGCATTCATCCCTAGCGAAGGCGCCATGGACGCCAGTGCATTCACTTTCATCTCCTCAGCCGCGCGCATCTCCTCACAGGAATTTCCTGATCTGTGCCCAAGCAACGGCCACTGCCGCAACGATGCCTCCCAGTAAACCTAGAAACGTTGCTTTCGGATAGGACTTTAGCACGGAATCGACCCATATTCCTAATACCATCCCTCCAACAGTGCCCCCAACTAACTCGGAACCAACCCCGGCCAGAAGCCACAAACTTGGTCCATTAGAATTTTCACTATTACTAGCAGGACTTTCTAATTCTCCCTTGGTTGGAAGACTTGAATCAACCTCATTTTGAGGGCTTTGGCCACCCTCAGAAAAATTTTCCGACTCGCTTTTATCCACTAAAAACTACTCCAAAAAATCTTCGGGAGTAGAAACTTTTTTCTTAACCAAAGGAACTGTTTCAGTGTCACTTTTGGCGCCTTCACGGCCCCACCCTGGCCTAAACCAGGTATACAAAATTGCACCTAAAATAGCTACTCCGAATGGCACAACTTCGTTTCCATGGGGATCAAAGGTTGGGTAAATAACAATTCCTGAAAGTAATGCTGTCCAAACCCACAAAATCGCTACTGCCCTTCTCTGGCCATGTCCTAGTCTCAAAAGCCTGTGGTGGAGGTGATCCTTGTCGGCATGGGCTACGCCCTTCCTTTTTGCCGTCCTCCTAATAATGGCAAATGAGACATCTAAAATGGGCACTCCAAGAATGAAAAACGGAATAAAAAGTGGAGCGAAGAAAAAATAAGTTTCACCTGAAACGTCAGGGGTTCTTCCTCCCACTACTGAAGTAGACACCGCCATCATAAATCCAAGAAATAGCGCTCCCGAATCTCCCATCATAATTTTTGAAGGGTGCAGGTTGTGCGGAAGAAATCCAATACATATGCCACATGTAATTGCAGCGATTAAGGCTCCAATATTGTCAGGTGTGACAGTCCCTTGTTCGGTTAAGCGAAGTGTGTAAATACAAAATGCTCCAGAAGCAATAGCTACAATCCCACCTGCCAACCCATCCAAACCGTCAATTAAATTGATTGCATTTGCCATTCCAATTACCCAAACAGCAGTCACCAATGGAGTTAGGGAGGGAGAAAGCGCGAGAACGGTTCCAAAGGGAATTTTAAACCAGTACATAGTAACGCCACTGAAATATAGAACCATTGCAGCCAGTATTTGCCCTGATAGTTTTGCTGGCGCTGACATGTCTATTCGGTCATCGACTAATCCGACTGCAAATATCACAGCGCCACCAATTAAAACTCCAAAAATCTCGGACCTAGAGCCAAAAGCTAGGCGAAATCCACCCATGAACTCAGCCGCCAATAGTGCAATGCCAAAACCAATGAAAAGGCCCAGGCCGCCTAAATCAGGCAGAGGCGAAGTATGGATGCGCCTCTCGTCAGGTGGGACCACAGCTCCCACTTTTTTTGCCAGAGCTCGAACCGGAAACATTACAAAGTATGTAAC
>JABEUL010000112.1 GCA_013044465.1 Acidimicrobiales bacterium | reverse complement strand
GTCCATAGGTGACGGATTGTCCGGAATTGAAATATTTGCAAACAAATTTGAAGGACCATTTGTGCTGACCCATTTTTCTTCTAGATTTGCCTCAACTGCAATAATTTCACCTTTTTCAAGTGCTATGACCTGATTAGATCCGATGACTTCGTTTCTCAGGTGGGTAATATGGACTACAGACGACCCCCGACTGGAAATATCTTTCAACACTGACATTACTGCTTCTCGGCCCTTTTGATCCAATAGCGCAGTTGATTCATCTGAAATTACCAACTTGGGATCGCGAACTAGGGCAGCTGCTAAAGCAAGTCTTTGGAGTTCACCGCCTGAAAGGGCAGATGTCTCCCTTCCTCTGTAACCCTGCAAACCAACTTTTTCCAATGTTTGATCTACCTGGACATTAATTCTTTCCTTTTTTGAAAGCCCCCACACTAAATCATCTTCAACTCGGTTTCCCAGAACCTGTGATTCTGGCCTTTGAAAAACCATCGAAGTCCCACCTCTCCTTCCCACTCCCGGAGATCCCATCCTGTGTACTCCCCCATGGCTAGGAGGCATGCCTGCGACAATTTTCCCTAAGGTCGATTTGCCTGATCCATTGCTTCCAATAATGGAAGTTAACGTTCCTGGTTCTATCGATAAATTAATTTCTCGGATTGAATCAAAACTATTGTTGGGGTACCGATGAGTTATATTGGCTAGTTCAAGGGGAACTGGTGCCACTAGGGGTTCATTTATTTGCAGTTCAATCGATTCAGGTGAAGTTCCTTCCTCGCTAGCTGGCATTCCAACTTCTCTAATAACTTGACGAACTACCACTCGAGTGAACCAATTTATTACAAGTGAAAGTAAAGTAATTGAAAAAATGGTTGCAAGCGGAAACACATACCACCAATTTTTGACAACCCAGTTCCCTGAATGAATCAGCCAATTGCCCAACTCCCAGAACCACTTAAAAATGCTATAGAAAAATCCACTGCCCGTCTGGTTGTTTCCCCCTGTGAAATTCATCATTGCATTTGAAAAATCTACAATTATTTTGCCTGCACCAGACCAAAGTATCTGAATCTGTTCAAGACTTAGCTTTCTAGCCTTGGTAAAAATAAGCAAAAGTAAATCAGCGACAAGTGCAACAGGAACCGCTCCTTCTAAGACGCTTAGAAGCACTGCATATGACCAGTGCTTCCGCTTTAAATAGGTCTTTCCCACGGCGTGACCAATAGCGCCAGCTAGATAGATCTGAAGACCAAGTGTTGCCCCACCTAATAAAAATCCCACCAGGGACACAGAGGCAACCGAAAAAACAACTACTCTGCTGCGATGCCTTATCACTAAGAGCGCAAAGGGTATTACCGAAAGCCATTGAATTGCTGCTCCAATACTTACAAGCCATCCAAGAACCTGCATGCCAAGTGCAACGTCACCAAGTAATGCTGCTTCGGCAATCTCTAACTGAGTTAAGGGCTTTTTAGCTCTCGACTTCTTTTTGCTCAAAATTTATCCGATCCTAAATTCAAATCATAGGTCAACAGAGATGTCAGACCTCTAAAGGTCTTTCGTTCCAATCTGAAAATTTGGAGTGCAGATCTTAATCGTCCAGCGTTTTTGATTAGCTCGGACACGCTGTTTGAACTCACGGCAAATGTTTGACTCGAATCCGCTTGTTGCCTTGACAATTTCTAACATTGTTTTTTTACAACTTCCTCTACTATGGGACCTATGTTCGTAAGCCAAAATTAGGATACCGCGAGGCTTTCTATACTTTGAACTCCTTCCGATTCTATCTAAAAAAGCTTAAAATAATGGCCTCAGCGGATGTGGTTTAGAAATTTTCTCACGTTTTGGCATTTACCAACTGATGTTTCCTGAATGTAAAACTTTCTAACGCCAACAACTACCAGATTAACATTCGGTGATATTACACGCTAATTAGCTGCATGAATGCCTAGATATGAAGAATTCGAAAACTAGCCAAAACAAATGTAGTCTGAGTTGGCGCTCGATCATAATTAAGATCAATATGGATTCGTAGGCTAGGCTAAAGTGTCAAAAGTATCGATGCCCGGGTGGCGAAATCGGCAGACGCGGCGGATTCAAAATCCGTTGTCTTTACAGACGTGCGGGTTCGACTCCCGCCCCGGGCACGAATGTAACTTTTTAATTAGTTGAGTGATCTAAGAATTACCAACAAACTACCGATAGGAGGTCAGCGCGTTTGCTGGCGTATTTGTTTCCAGGTCAAGGGTCGCAACGAGAAGGAATGGGGAAAGCTTGGGTTGACCATCCTTCCTTTGAATTAGTCTCAGAAGCTTCCAGGCTTTCGTCGAGGAATCTTGAGTACCTTCTTCTAGATTGCCCGCAGGAAGAGTTAACCGAGACTAAAAACGCTCAAATTGCGACATTTTTGATGTCGTTGGTTGTTCTTGACAGCATTGAACGCCTAGGCATCCAACCCTCTATTACTGCCGGGCATAGTCTCGGTGAATACAGTGCATTGGTAGCAACCGGAGCCATGTCCCTAGAAGAAGGCATTGACTTAGTTATTCATAGAGGTGAAGCCATGCAAAGTTGTGCACTTGAGATAAAGGGCACCATGGCGGCATTAATCGGTCTTGACTATGAAGGCGTAGACATAGCGTGTTCCAGAGCAGATGCTCCCGTGTGGGTGGCAAATGACAACGCCGCTGGTCAAGTAGTAATTGCTGGTGAGCCCGCCGCCGTTGACAAGGCCATAGCAATTACCAAAGAACTAGGTGCCAAAAAGGCCATGAAGCTGCCAGTTTCTGGCGCATTTCACACTCCTTTTATGGCTGATGCCCGAGAAAGCCTGCGGAAAGGATTGGCCTCCATTGATTGGAGAATTCCCGCTAATCCAGTTGTTGCCAACGTGGATGGGAGAATGCATCAAGGTGATGAGGAATGGGCAGCTTTATTGAGCGCCCAACTGTGTTCCCCTGTTAGGTGGAGGAAAACCATGGATACTATTGCAACGTTTGGCGTCACAACTGCTATTGAAGTAGGTCCGGGAGGGGTCTTGGCAGGCCTTGCCAGGCGAGCAATGGGTCCGAGT
The DNA here is from genome assembly GCA_013044465.1 of Acidimicrobiales bacterium. Lineage (GTDB taxonomy): Bacteria > Actinomycetota > Acidimicrobiia > Acidimicrobiales > JABEUL01 > JABEUL01. The sequence goes on along the minus strand of JABEUL010000112.1, from coordinate 1,372 downwards.
GGGGTAACCTCAATAGGAGTTGGTACTCCAGAGGATTTGACCTCGTTATTAAACCATCTAGGCGGGGATAGAACAGAGATCCAAGAAGTTCCTCACGGCGAGAGTGTACATGTGACAGAACGAATAGTCATAAGCCCAGTTTCCGGAGTATTTAGTCCATTAGATAATTTGAGTAGCCAAGTTTCCTCACCTGCCAAGATGGCTAAACCTGGGAAAAAAGACAAGCCTCAACAGATTCGACTAGCCGTAGGAGATCTTGTCGGATACGTTGGAGATGTTGAAGTTGTGACACCCTTTGGGGGCCAGTTGCAGGGTTACCTCACCATTCCAGGAGAAAGAGTGACTGAGGGACAGCCGGTGGCATGGATTAGAACTGAAATTGCTTCCGAAGGGAGTCGAATTTAAATGACTGGATCAATAATTTCAGGGTGGGGTTACTCACTGCCAGAGAAAGTTCTAACCAATAAGGACCTTGAAGCGATGCTCGACACCTCCGATTCCTGGATATTTGAGCGCACTGGAATACGTGAGCGACATATTGGGAGTTCAACTTCAGAGATGGCCCATATTGCAAGCACTAATGCCATGGGGCAGGCAAAACTTACACCAGATGACATCGGAACATTTATTCTTTCAACTACTACACCCGATCAAAGAGTGCCAGCAACTTCTTCAGCAGTGCACGACAGCCTCAAACTCTCCTGTGGGGCATTTGATCTAAATGCCGCGTGTGCTGGATTTGTATATGCCCTCGTAGTGGGAGAAGCAATGCTCCAAGCTTCCAACAAGGCCTCTTTAGTAGTTGGAGCAGATAAGTTAAGTGAAATCACCGATTACTCTGATCGATCTACCGCAATTCTTTTTGGAGACGCTGGCGGCGCTGTTACACTTAGCCCCTATGAAGGAACAAGCTGCCTTCTTTCATGGGATTTGGGCGTTGACGGCAGTTTAAGGGACATACTTTATTGTGACTATGGCGGACATATGAAGATGGTTGGCAAAGAAGTATTTAGAAAGGCTGTTCGTGCAACCGTTGCAAGTGCTGAAAAAGTACTAGACCAGGCAGGAATCAAGCCTATTGATGTCGCTCTTTTTATTCCTCACCAAGCAAACATTCGAATAATGGATGCCGTTTTAGATAGGCTCTCCATTCCAAGTGAGCGATTGGTTAACGTTTTAGATAAGACCGGAAATACCTCATCTGCATCAGTTCCAGTGGCTCTTGCGGTGGCTTCTGATGAGGGCAGACTAAAAGACGGTGATTTAATACTTTTTTCTGGCTTCGGAGCAGGCATGACCTGGGCGAGTGCGGTAGTTAGATGGGGCAAAGATACATGAATGATGAAATAGTTTTAATTACCGGAGGCAATAG
>JABEUL010000111.1 GCA_013044465.1 Acidimicrobiales bacterium | reverse complement strand
CTGCCTCACAGGCCGTGGCAAGCACCGTAGCGAGTAAAACACAGACAGGACCACCCCCTGGTTGGTATAGCGACCCTGGAGGGACGGGAATGCTCAGATGGTGGAATGGCACAAATTGGACCCAGTCTGTTGGAATTCCTCCCGGTGGCCCCCCTGTTGTAACCAAGTAGTGAAAACTAGATTATTGGCAAAATTGCGACATGACAGCTAGCGACCAAATGTACGAAGAAAGTGATTTAGGGAAAGCTAGCGTATTTAAACTCCTATTCCCTGAACTAAGGGCCTCCATCAGGCCTCCATACTGGTTCTTCGGAGGAATTGGTGCGAATTTGACTTTAGCGTTGCTGGCCATTGCCTGGACTGCCTTCACCCATAAAACATTTCCTCGGCCAGGACTTTTGGGAGTCTTTATATCTGGGTGGCTTCTAGCTGACGTGACTACGACTAATCAACTCGGCAATGACCCAGAAAGAGCCTCTTACCTTATAAGAAGCGGAATGTTACCTTCTTCACTTTTAAAGCTTAGAAACTTAATGCTTTTTTCAATCATTGCCCCAGTTGCAATCGCAGCCACCATTATCGGAGAATCAATAGCTAAGACCAACCACCACTTGTTGTCAGATCTCATTATTGCTCTACTTCCATTTTGTTCCGGATTAGCCCTTGGCAATTTAACCTCAGCTCTGGCACCTTATAAGCAGATCACGTTGAAAGCGAGATTAAAAAACCGCCGCTCATGGATTCCATGGATGATAAAAGGTTCACTTCCTTATGTGCTGAGCTCCATCTTGATACCTGTGATACTCTTCCCGGCCTATTTTGCAGGACTCCTTCGTCCTCACCACGTTGCAAAGATAACTGCCGTTACCGGCGTAGTGGTCATTTCTTGGAGCATTTTTCTTGGAGTAATTGGATCAAGTGTTGCTTATAGAATCGCCGATTCAAGAGCATCAAAGTACATGAATTCTATTTGGAACGAAAATTGATTTTGAGTAAAAAGGAGAAAAATAATGGGAACATATAGAGATGTACAGGAAGCCCTTAGAGAGCCTGTAAAGGATTTGAGATCTTTTATTCCCGATGTTTGGTCAGCTTTTGCAGACGAACACAGGCATGTCATGAAAGAAGGAGCACTAAGTACGAAATCTAAAGAGTTAATTGCCTTGGCCATAGCAGTTGTTAAAAGATGCGACGGCTGCATAGCTGCTCACGCAAAAGGTGCGCACCGAGCTGGAGCTACGCCTGAAGAAGTAGCTGAGGCACTTTCAGTTGCCCTCATGATGGATGGATCAACAGTAACCGTCTACGGGCCGAGGGCATTTGAGGCCTATAGAGAGTTTTCAAAGACAAAATAATTCGACTCTATTTGGATATTTTCAATCGACACCGAGAGAGACTTAGTCCAACTTGATTTTAACTTAATTGTCGGTACTCCCATCGAGGGCACTAGTAGATTTGGTGCCGTGATCTAGCATGACAACTGAAGGTGCGCTTTGGTCGCTGTCTTGGGATGGAACGACGTCGTCAATTAGATTTTGTCCTAGTCCATTGACTGCCATGGCTTTGCGCAAGGTTTCATAAATAGTCAGGCCTTGCCCCACTACCCCAGTTACCACTTGGTTTAAGCCATCTGTGCCATTGAGCACAGTTAAGTTAGAAGATGCTAATCCCCTAGCCGCAGCTTCCACTATTGCTGGGAGCAATTCAACTAGCTTGTTGGCGGCAATGAGAGCTTGGTTTCCGCCTTCCAGTGACTCAGCTCGAACCTTTATGGCCGCACTCTCGGCTTCAGCAATTTCTCTCTTGGCATAAGCCTCACCATCTGCTTCATGCCGCTTCGCTTTTGCATCTCCGTCGGCTCTAACCTGGAGGGCTTCTCCTTCTGCTTTGGCTAGCTCACGAGCTTTGTATGCTTCTGCTTCGGTATTGAACTTAGTCATGTCTCTAGCTGCTTCTGCCATAGTTCTTTGTTTAAATGCTTCACCTTCGGTGTTCATTTTCATGGAGTCTCTTGCCGCTTCTGCCAAAGTCCTCTGCTTGTAAGCTTCAGCGTCAGCAGGTCGCCTTACTTGCGACTCAAGTTGCTTGTCTGTTAGCGATGCGTGTCTTTCTGCCAAAAGAGTCTGCTGCTCAATAACTTCCTGCGAGGCCTGGGCTTCTGCCAACGGGCCAGCCTGGGCCGCTTTAGCTTTAGCTTGCTCCATTTCGGCTGCAAATCCAGCCTTCTTGATTTCCGTATCACGGACAAACTGGGCCTTCATAGCCGTCGCTTCTTGTTCTTTCTGGGTGGCTTCCTGGTCAGCCTTAGCGGTGGCAATTCTGGCGAGACTAGCTACCTGGGCGGCATGAGGTGCTGCGATATTATTGATATAGCCAGTTGCATCGTCAATCTCTTGGATTTGAAGCGAGTCGACAACAATTCCCAGTTTTTCCATCTCGAGGTGGGAACCGTCTTTGACCTCTTGGGCCAAACGATCTCTTTCTCTAATGATTTCTTCCACTGTTAGAGATCCAATAATTGACCTTAAGTGACCGGCAAAAATCCGTCCTACCAGTTCTTCCATCCTGTTTTGCTCGGCTAGGAACCGCCTGGCTGCATTTGCAATCGAGACTTCATCGTCCCCAATTTTAAATGCAGTTACCGCTCTTACCCTGATTCGAATGCCCTGGGTAGTAATGCATTCTTCCAAAACTGTCGATTCGTGAAGGGCAAGAGAGAGAATTCTAGCCTTTTGCTTAATTGGCAGTACGAAGGCACCGTGACCGGTAACTATCCTGAACTGAGCGTCTTGGACCTTTCTTTTTGAACCTGAAATCAAAAGCGCTTCATTGGGCGCTGGAACATGCCAAAATAACACGACTACCTCCTTATAGATTTATTCTTTTAAGCAAAAGGTGTTACAAAAACTGAACGGGCAGACCTGACTTCAACCACTATTGCCTGCGAATGCTTGACAATTGGTTCGTCAGAAATAGCTGTATATGCCTCTGATCCACCCCTGACAGATAGCAAAATCTCCCCAGGGCGATCTATTTCAATTGGAACTGTAATAATTCCTATGGCACCAATTAAGTCAGGCGAATGCAAATCGTTCAATTTAAAACTCCTTCTTATCGCACTTTAAACCAAAAATTGTCCCATCGCCAACGGCTTGGTCATTTGTGCCCATATTTGAGTTAATTTCGACGCATATTCTTAACTAATTCATCTGCCAGTCGCATTGATTTATGAGTGCCAAATATGACTTTTGTCTCTTTAAAATTAACTTCCAACATTTCATAATCAAGGCGTAAGACCATTAATAAAGAAATGTCCCAAGGAGGTTTGCACATGAAGTGGGACAGTAGCCAAAGCAACAACAGCCTTTAAAGGAGCTAGTGGTTTTGGAATGGTCTTTTTAGGCTTGCCAAATAAGTCAGCAGTCCCTTCCTCAACCGGAGTGGCCAAGCGCTTAATGCAGCAGAGGGATGAAAAAGGATTCATCCTTGAAAAGCGCTCGACTCGACGAGAGGTTGGAACTTGCAAGTACCGGGAAATTGATGCAGCCCGATTTAGGCTTCATCGAATTAGCCCAATAAGTGGGAAACCATTTGCGGCAAGTCTGGTGAGGTGAGTGTAGGACCTGAAAAAATGATCCTACGCTCACTTGTGCTCTGGAATTATCCGAACTTTAATAT
>JABEUL010000110.1 GCA_013044465.1 Acidimicrobiales bacterium | reverse complement strand
GAATAATCCGGCCGGTTGTCGGCCACGACGTAGTATTCAATGTGGCTCGGACGGAACCTGACAACAGGAACCTTCCGGGAGAATAATTCTGATCCACTGACCTCTTTATGGCAGAGAGTACTGAGGGCACTTCTTGATATTCATCGAGGAAGATTGGTTCATCAAGTTCTTGCAAAGCAGCGTCAGGATCTGCACGGAAGGCTGCCGCACTCCTATCTTCGTTTAGCTGTCTGGTCGTCGCTGCGAGCCTTGTCAAAGTTGTAGTTTTACCTGACGCCCTTGGACCAGTAACCATAATTGCTGGAAATTCTGCCATTAGCATCTGGAGATGCTTATCGAGAATTCTGGCAGTATATGAAATTGACGTCACACAGGTATAATACCACTTTTCGACACCTTTGAGTACCACTTTTCGACACCTTTGAGTACCACTTTTCGACAATATTCCCGAACTATGAGCTAAGCCAGGCTCTTGAAAACTCTTTTCATAGAGAAGTTGATCTTCTGAGAGGTTCTGTCAATCAACTAGAACAATCAGATGAGCTAGCCCCGGCGAGTTAGGAAAAGGCGTGCCCGCACATCACCTAGACCAGAAATTAGGGATCTCTCCTAGATATAGTTCCTTAACAATTTCGGGCTCTTTCTCACTTTATCGTTACTTTGACCTGAAAAACCTTAGTATCTTTCAAAGACCATCCTGGTGAGTACTCAGTTATCGAATTACTTGGTCCAAGGTTGATAGTTACGGTTAAGCGACCTTCACTGTCGGATTTAACTATCTGTGTCTCGCTTGAATGTTGATTAGAGACGATAGCAGTAACGGCCACTGAATGATTACTTGTAGGTGGGTAAAAAGTAGGTGTGGTGACAACGGCGATCCCGCTGCCAGATAAATTAAATCCACTTTCCCCAGCCTCTGAAAGTGTTGCAAACTCACTCACTTTCCTTTGGAATGACACTGAATAGCCCCACTGCGAAAATGACGAATCGGCAGTAGTGTAAGTCACTTGATTTGGCCAAGGCTTCGTGCTCTTGAAATCATTCATGATACGAGGAAGGACATCGATAAGATCACGCCTCCAGTAAGGCCAGGAATGTGTTCCAGCACCATAGTTGTCAATAAAAGCAGGGATGTGGTAGGCAGCTAGTTGCTCCTCGAACCCGAGATTAGACTCATAAACAATCTGTTCAATTCCTTTCGAGAAATCTGAAACCGTTTCTGGCGTGTCCAAAGGACCAGGCGTGCCGTTTCCGCAATATAGATATAGGTTGGTGTCTTTAAGGTTTTGGACTAGATCCGCAGGGTCGTGATTGCGCCAAACAATTTCATTGTTCTCAAATGAACCGAATGGCGATGTAGGAGTTCCACCGTCGCCTGATGCCATGATACCCACGATCAAAGATGCCTTTGGCCCAGCAATCTCTGGCGGGTTGCCAATATCAACAGCTCCTGAAAATGCTGCGGCAGTTCCAAATAGGTCAGGATGACGAGAAGCGTATTCCATTACACCATAACCACCCATAGACTCACCCAGCAATGCTCTACCGTTGCGATTTGAAATGGTCCTATAGGTTTGGTCAACGTATGGCACAAGCTGGTCTACATGAAATGTCTCCCACTCAGGAGAGCCGCCTTTTCCGTTGTTGAACCAGTTTGTATACCAGCCGCCAGAACCCGCTTGTGGGAACACACAAATGACATCTAGGTTCGCTGTATCCTGCACAATTGCTCCAGCGTCAATCCACTCGCGGTACTCTAATCCTGTATTTGGACCTGGGCTTCCTCCATGGAGGACATAGATCACGGGATAGCGCTTGGTTGGATTTTGATTGTAATTTGTTGGCAGAAGCACGTAAGCACTAACTGGAAACGACAACGCTGGAGTCGTCATTGTGAGATCTTCAAGTCTTGTATCAACGTGAACTTCACTTATCACTTTAAGTCCGGGCGATACAGTTTCAGCAGTTGTTGGAAGCGGCAAATTTTGATTAACTTGGTTTGTAACAGTTGATGAACAGCTTCCAAGAGAGCTAATTGCGATGCCTGCAATTAGCAAAATAGAGATTGTTTTCGATCTAGATTTGTTCACGGAACGAACTCAGACTTGTCTAAGTCAACGTCAAATGTTAAAAGAAATCTACTGACCATCATGTAGTAGCCGATTGAAACGACTAGTTCGACTAAAGTCTCTTCGCCAAATTCGCTCGCACACTCAGCTACTAAAGCCTCACTTGCACTAGTTTGCTTTACAATTTCATCAGCCAAGCGGAGCGTCAAGGCCTCCTTGGGAGAAAGATCAGGATCTAGGGCCTTGTCGATATTCAAGGCGGCTCCAATTGAAGATTCACTAAGTCCAGTTGACCTGGCAATTGGGATGTGATGGTGCAATTCATAGTGAGAACCTGTGAGCGAGGCTACTCGGAGAATTGCAAGTTCTCGAAGAGTCGGTGCCAGCTTGGAAAACAAAAGTATTGATGAACCTAGTTTCAAAAATGGTCTGGCGAGTGATGACGAATGCCCAAGCATCAGTGCCAAATTCAATTTGACCGGCATTATGTCATAAAGCTCCTTTGTCTTAGGGTCTAAATCTTCTGGGTTTGGAAATGGTATTCGAGCCATCTAGTTCTCCTTCATTCCTACTGAGTTACAGATGAACGAGACTATTCTCTCGCGCAACTCTGGTAATTTATTTGTCTCCCCGACTGCTACTCGCATCGTGACTAATGAGCGGATTGCCCCTACGATCATCTCAACATCAGGGCTAACTTCACTCTCGATTTCTCCTTCTGATTTCAGTTTTTCAATCAGAAGGAGAATCGCTGCTTCAAATTTCTTGGCACTTTCGACTTTCTGGGCTATTGAATTTTGTCCTGCACCATATGCGTCAACCAAGATGACTCTCGCCATTTCCGGTTCGTTAGAGAGAGTTTCTAAGTAGATCCCGACTACTCTTTCAAGCAGATCAATTGCTTTGTCGTGATTGCTTGATGCAGTTTCTAAGCGTTTAGTTAAGGCTGAATAAGCAAAACTCACTAAGTCAACAAAGCACGCCTCTTTGTCGTCATAGATTTCATAGAAAGTTCTTCGAGATACGCTAGCCTTGGCCACGACATCAGAAACCGCCACTCCCAAATATCCCTTTTCGCTGACTACTTGTGCCATTGCCCGGAGAAGCCTTCCTCTTTGAATGTCATGAACTTCGCTCCGACTTGGCCTTATGGGACCAGGATCGGGGAGAAGAGCTTTAGAAACAGGGATTTCGATGGTTAACGCATTTGCTTCTGCCATATTGGAATGATAGCATACCATTAGTAAACATATATGTACCAATCTTGGTATTTCCTGTTGGGAGAGTTTAAAAATGGAAAATGAGCAATATCTCGGAGTAACTTCGCCTGACAACTTGGCTGGCAGAAAATTGTTAATCGTTGGGGGAGGATCTCCCCATCACGAAGGAAATGAACCAGTTAATAATGGTGGTGCGATTGTTCAGTCATGCGCCAAAAGAGGAGCAGTGCTCGCAATTGGAGATATCGACGGAGAAGCTGCAGATAGATCTGTGAATGAGGCACTTTCGCTAAAGGCTAAGGCAGTCAAAGTTGTGGCAGATGTCTCAGATGAAATTGCGTGCGAAAATATGGTGAAAGAAGCTCATGAGAAATTGGGTGGCTTGGATGGGGTGGTTGTCAACGTAGGTATTGGGATGGGCATGTTTCTCTCGGGCACGACTGTCGAGAATTGGGATAGCGTGATGGCCATTAACTTGAGAGCGCCATTTATTGTATCCAAAACCGCCCTTCCATTGATGGAGACAGGATCCATTGTATTTATAGGATCAGTAGCCGGTCTGCGCCCAGGGACCTGCTCACCTTCCTATGACGCTTCAAAGGCGGGCCTAGTAGGATTATGTCGCCACGTGGCCTTTGAAGGTGCGGGTCGAAAAATAAGAGCAAATGTGGTAGTGCCTGGTTTAATCGACTCGGAGATGGGACGGAGGGCATCAAAGCATAATCCGGTTCGTGATCGAATTCGCATTCCCCTCGGTCGACAAGGCACACCCCAAGAGGTGGGAGAAGCAGTTGCTTTTCTTGTTTCAGAAAACTCAAGTTACATCACCGGTCAGATGCTTGTAGTCGATGGCGGACTTTCAACTATTTAGTCGGCTTGATGCAGTCGGAGACTTAGTGCAATTAACAGCCAGTATCTAGTGATCTGAATGTCACCTAAATAGCCGAAGATTCTCTCAACACCGCAGGTTTCAAGGGCCCAATAGATGGATACTGATTAACCCAATTTCGCTTTTTTGGCGAGCCTTCCTTCGATAGTCACTTCTGGCGAGAGATCTAAAAGCGACCATTTATCTTTATCTGTGTCTTCCAAGATAAATTCGGGCACCAAACCAACCAACTCAGTCTTAGATATCTCTCCACCTAGGCTATGTGCGAGTTGCTTGACGTAGGTAAAAGCTTTATCCGGACCAAGGAGCCAAGGAGCCACCAAATTGCACGATACTTGAGCAATTCCATTAACTTCAAATCCCAACATGCGAAGTTCTGGTGAGCGAAGCTGACTGGCAATCTCTTTAGCGGCACTCAAATCAAGACCATCTAAATAAAGGTTGTAAGCAATCAACACATACCTTGCTCCACAAGCTACAGCTCCCAGTTTTTTTCCAGGAACCGTTGGACCAGCATCTGCAGGCTCTCCTTTTAGGGCAGCTTTTCTTGTCTCTGGAAGTGTCCGCTCTGGCCCATATCGAAAGAGCGACAGTGGGGTTTGCTCACTGGCCCATTTAATGAAATCTTCCCGAGCACCTATGGCGGGTTCAATGGGAGTATGAGGGGTTCCTGGGAGATTGATAAATGGAACTACGTCTACTACTCCAAACCTGGGATGTACCCCGACGTGGTGCTCTAAATCCATTCCTTTAATGGCAACCGTGACGAGATTCCTGACATCTTGTTCTACGTTGTTTCCAGCTAGTGTAAACACGCTTCGATTGTGCCAAGGATCTGAATGTACATCTAATAACGACCCCTCGCAGGAACTCTTGAGATCACCCAAAAGAACTAAGTTCTGCCCTTCGCTGATATTGACCACGCACTCAAGCATTGGATTCTCCGGTTAGTTGGATGCTGCCCCGATTTTGGCTAGCCTTCTAGCTCGCAAAATGCGCCGTCTTTCACGTTCAGACGAACCTCCCCAAACACCATGATCGATATGATTGGCTAAGGCATATTCAAGGCACGACTCCCGGACCGGGCAGTTGTGGCAGATTTTCCGAGCTTTGTCGACGCCAACACCGTCACTCGGGAAGAAAATGTCCGGATCCATAGTTCGGCAAAGCCCATGAACCATCCATCGCTCAGCTCCTGCCTCTGTTACATCTGTCGGATAAACTCTTCCCAAAACCTTTTCCACCTTCTTTATAACCATATTATCCTCTCAGTCCTTCCCAATGCCTGAAAAATCTATTCCCACTCTATTGTGCCAGGTGGCTTGGAAGTGATGTCGTATGCCACCCTATTAATTCCGGGCACCTCGGATATGAGTCTTGAAGAAACTACTTCGAGTACCTCATAGGGCAACCGAGCCCAGTCGGCAGTCATTGCATCTTCGCTGGTTACGGCTCTAATAATTACCGGATAAGCGTAAGTTCTGCCGTCTCCCATCACCCCTACGGAGCGAATAGCAGGCAATACGGCAAAATATTGCCATAATTCCCGATCTAAGCCATATTTGTGGATTTCTTCCACTACTATTGCATCGGCTTTTCTAAGTATTTCTGTACGTTCCCTTGTGACTTCACCGATAATCCGAACTGCCAGTCCAGGGCCTGGGAATGGCTGACGCCAGGTAATCTCATCTGGAAGACCAAGTTCGCTTCCAATGGCCCTTACTTCATCTTTGAATAGAAGGCGAAGGGGCTCAACGAGTTCTAAGTCCATATCTTCAGGCAAGCCTCCCACATTGTGGTGACTTTTTATTACTGCGGACTCTCCCTCTCCGGACTCCACTACGTCTGGGTAAAGGGTTCCTTGCACCAGAAACTTTGCGTCGCTGTGGTCTCTGGCTACTTCTTCAAATATTCGAATGAATAACTCGCCAATGGTTTTTCTCTTGGTCTCGGGGTCAGTGACACCACTTAAGGATTCCAAAAACCGATCCTCGGCTTTGATATGGACTAGGTCAACATTAAAATCCCGTTCAAAAGCCCGTTCAACTTGTATGCCTTCATTTGATCGCATTAGTCCAGTGTCTACAAAAACACAAGTTAGTTGGTCCCCAACTGCTTTATGTACAAGGGCAGCCGCCACAGCTGAGTCCACTCCGCCACTTAGTGCACAGAGCACCTTTCCACCTTTAACCTGTTCTTTTATTGCCTGCACTGCATTGTCAATTACAGATATTGAGGTCCAGTTTCTCTTGGCATCACATACGTTGAAAAGAAAACTCTTTAAAAGCTCCTGCCCAAGTTGGCTATGGACTACCTCAGGATGAAACTGAGTCCCATAGATACCCATCTGGGAATTCTCAAATGAAGCAACGGGAGCGAGTTTGGTTGACGAAGTCAGAGCAAAACCAGGTGGCACTTCACTTATTGCGTCAGAATGACTCATCCATACTTCGATCTCATCAGGAAAGTCATTGAATAGTTCTGAGCGCTTTTCCTTGTTGATCACTAACGAAGTGCGACCGTATTCACCTTTATTAGTTTTCGAAACCTTTCCACCTAGGTCTTTGGCAATTAACTGCGCTCCATAACAAATACCTAGAATCGGGATATTGCTTTCATAAATCTTTGGGTCGATGCTGGGAGCACCTTCGGCATAAACCGACGATGGGCCGCCAGAAAGTATTATTCCTTGGGGATTTAACGCCAGCAGTTCTTCAGCACTTTTTGGACTCACTATCTCAGAGTAAACATGAGCCTCTCGCACTCGTCTTGCTATAAGTTGAGCATACTGCGCGCCAAAATCGACAACCAGAACTGGTTTTTCAGGCCTTTGATGGCTGAGTGCCGACATTTAGGCACCCATGCCAACGCCTTGCGAGCGCTGAAGAGCCTTCCCCTCGGTTTGGAGTGAAGGGGCGACCATAACCTCTGCTTTGTGAAACTCCTTGATCGTGGCATAACCACATGTTGCCATTGAGGTCCTAAGTGCTCCAAATAGGTTCATCCTGCCATCATTTTCATGGGCAGGGCCAAGGAGAATCTCCTTAAGTGTTCCACGGCTATCTACACGTACTCGTGTCCCTCTAGGCAGGGTGGGATGAAATGTAGCCATGCCCCAGTGAAAGCCACGACCTGGAGCTTCGTGAGCAGCTGCTAATGGGGATCCGATCATGACGGCATCAGCGCCACAGGCAATTGCTTTAGCAACATCGCCACCTTTAGACATGCCACCGTCTGCGATCACATGACAGTAGACTCCGGTCTCTTCTAGGTGGCTCATCCTCGCTCCTGCAGCGTCTGCAATGGCAGTTGCTTGAGGAACACCGACTCCCAGTACTCCCCTTGTAGTGCAAGCATTGCCAGGTCCCACCCCTACAAGTACTCCTACAGCTCCAGTTCTCATGAGGTGAAGAGCAGCCTGGTAGGAAGCACAGCCTCCCACAATTACGGGCATGTCGAGTTCCCTAATAAATTTCTTAAGATTCAACGGTTCAGAGTTTTTAGATACATGCTCAGCAGATACGACGGTTCCCTGAATAACGAGCAAATCCAATTCAGCTTCAATTATGGCAGAGGAAAACTCTTGGGTTTTTTGAGGAGTCACAGAGGCGCATGCCGTTACGCCTGCGGATTTGATCTCTTTAATACGCTCAGCTACCAACTCAGACTTAACTGGCTCCTGGTAAATTTGCTGCATTCTGGCAGTGGCTTTTTCAGTGTCAAGCTTGGAAATCTCTTCAAAGAGGGGCTCCGGATCTTCGTACCTGGTCCAAAGCCCCTCGAGATTTAATACGCCTACTCCGCCTAAAAGGCCGATTTCGATAGCCGTGTGCGGGGACACAACGCCATCCATCGCCGATGCCATAAGGGGCAGCTCAAGCTTGAATGCATCGATCTCCCAGGATATATCGACATCCTCAGGATCTCTTGTCCTCCGTGATGGGACAATTGCTATGTCATCAAACCCGTAAGCTCTCCGACCGGACTTTCCAATACCGATCTCCACTTCGGCCACAGTTGGCTACCTCCTAAACACGAATCCTTAAGTATTAGGATACCGTACTCTGGCAACCAATATTCACCTCTTTAAAAGCGACGGTGCAAGGTTTTCTCGATCTTTGTGATTATGAGACTGAATTCTGACCGCCTGTATCGGCTTCTTGAATAGCTATGGTGCAACCAGAGGGAAGTGGTGCAGTAGATATAGTGGTCGAAAATACTCCAGATGAATTCGTATTACCTTCCAAATTACCTACTGTAAGTTTCCCCTGGCAGCCAGTTGATGGAGTCAGAGCAACTGGATCATTAGCCACATTTATACCATTTGAATTCGTAACGGTGATAGAGAGATTTAGCCCGGTTAAATTAGGAGTTACTGTATACGTGCTTGAAGGGGCCACAGCTAACTGCGGAACATTCATCACGTATGAAAGCCCTCCTTGAGATTCACTAATGGTCACCGTACAAAATCCGACTGTCGACGAGGGTGTGTAAAGAATCTGAGACGCACCAGATATCGAGAATGGCAGAGTTGCAAAGGAAGCTGTTCCACAAGTGCCGGTTTCTCCACCCATTGGGCTGACTGAAACTGAAAGCGGATCACCGCTCCAAGGCTTGGAGTTGCCAGTCACCGATACATTTATCGGCACCGCGCTGCCACCTACAACTGGACTGTTTGGAAGAGATGCTGAAAGACCAATCGTTGGACTAGGCGTTCCCGGCGGGGCCTGAAGAATTATCGCGAAAGAGCCACCTACTGTGTTGGAATCAGAAAATAGAACTGCACAAACACCTGGTGTAGTTGAGGCCACATATGGAACTGATACTTCACCATTTGCATCGGTTGAATACACGCCTACTCCCAAACCATCAGTTTGAGCTGATACAGGTAGACCACCACAAGTCGTAGAGCCACCAAGCGATGCTGGAAGAAGTTTCGGATTCACAAAAACCACCGTGTCCCCAACAACTGGGAAACCTGCGGAATTTAATACCCGTGCATGTAAAATAGTCGTCGATTGGCCGTCAGCTGGAATCACTGTAGGTGAAGCAACAACAATGTCCTTATCGGGTGTTGCTTTAGGATTAGCAATCTGAACGGTCAAGACGTAAAAAAGTCCAGGTACTTGTTTACTCCCAGCCAGTACTGCACAGTAGCCCTGACCATTAGGACTATACGTTGTTACAAACTGCCCTTGTGCATCGGTGGTTCCTGCAGTAGATCCAAAGGTTCCACAAACACTAGATTTGCCAGCTGGTGTCAGACCAAGTGAACCAAGAGTCACAGACACGCCAGAAAGTGGGTTTCCATATCCATCCTGAGCAGTGACTACGACAGGAGCATTTGCCTGTGATGACCCCATGGTTGCAATTGGAAGGGAAGTGGACGAACCATTTATAGAAATTGTCAGTATTGATGGCGGAGTAACTTGAGTAATGGTTCCAAAACCAAACTTTCCGGAATTTGACTCAAGTATAGATACCGAACAAGTTGAAGGTATGTTACTTGCGTTGTAAGTGAACGATGCAACTCCACTTGAATTAGTAGTTGCGCTATTTGCACTGAGAGTCCCACAACCATTAGGAACACCTGAGACCAGCGTTGCATACAAAGTGTCATTCGCTACCGGAGTGCCACCATTAGTTACAGTGGCATCTATTGTTCCTTTAGTACCTGTAAGTCCAGTAATGCTGAGATTTGAAACCGATACCATATTGAGACTAGTTGCCGAAGTGATAGCAACTGGAGCTAAACCAGATCCTCCAAAATCAGACTCTGTACCTGTAATCACACAAAGTTGCGAAGAACTCGGAGCCACAAAAGTAGAGTAGGCAAGTCCAGCATTATTTGTGAACAGTGAAGTTGATTGAAGCCCGCTACATGGCGAAGAAAGCGTTACGGTATCTCCAGATACTGGACCCATTGGAGTTGTTACTCTTACCGTTACTCCAATCGGAGTAGTGCTACTGGCCATAACCGCGCTTGAACTTGGAATTATTGTGACATTGACGGCTTGAGTTTCTGCCAAGTCCGTGGTAGTCGATGCACCCGTATCTCCTTCGACAGCTGCAACTGAACAAGTCGGATCTGCAGTTCGAATCGAATTAAGAGTGACTTCTGCAACTCCTGATGAGTCAGTAGTTGCTACCGAGTTTGAAGGAGTGGCACAACCATTTGTCGAAAATGCGACAGTGTCGCCGACAACTGGCACACCGTTACCGTCTTTGACCGTGAGCTTTGCAGTAGTGGCGGACAAGCCATCAGCAACAATCGTGCTTGGAGCCAAACTTAGGGTAAGACCGTAATGAGATGTATAAGTACTCACGCTTTGCACCAAATCAGTAGTTGAGACGACGCCTCCTGGGCCCGTGGCAGTAATCACACATATACCAGGAGTTGAAGACGCTCTGTATTGATCGGTTCCGACACCTGCAACTACATTAATTGTTGAACTTGTCACCGTGCCACAGGAACCTGCAGGATTGGGGGATAGTGCAAGTGAGACTGAACCTGAGGTAAGTGAACCGTTATTTGTTAACTCGACTTGCAGGTTAACTGTATTTGAACCGTTGGCTCCCACTTGCTAAGGGCCATAAATGAAGCTCAGAATATCAGGGACGG
>JABEUL010000109.1 GCA_013044465.1 Acidimicrobiales bacterium | reverse complement strand
TCCTGATGCAGGAATTGCTGACAGGTCGGCACTTTACGATGGGATGGCAGTCGAAGGAGTACTTTCTGTGGTGTCAAACCTAAGATCGAAGTCCATTAATTTGCCCGGGCTCAAAATCACATGCCGACAAGATGAGATCAAATCAGACGAGGTTAAGCCATGGTTCAATGATCTAAAAATTACTAACGAAGCGAGAACACTGGCTGATAACTTAGCTTTAGCTTACGGTACTCTTACCAAGCCCGCTTCAAAGATGAGCAAAAAACAAATTCTCATGATTGAAGAGTTCGAAGACTGGCTTTATAAAAAAACTAGTGAAAAGAAAGCTCAATGGATGATGACCACATTTTCAAATGCTCGCGCCATATTAGTAAGGAAAAAGCAGAATCACCTAATAGTTCAATTGGATGACTTGGCTCAAGACATGGCTTTGGCAAAAAAGCAAAAGCCCAGTCAAAAATCTGTCGGACGTGAAGTGTACACGTCTTTTGAGATCCTATAGGAACACAATGTTGACTTATTTGTTGCCATTGCCCAAGAATCTAACGGCACTTAAAATATTTCATTAAGCTGAAAAAATGGATATAAGTTCAGTCAAACACTATGTAGAAAAGGCGAAGTCAGCTTCTACTCTCTTGGCAACAGTTTCAACTGAGGCCAAAAATGAGGCCTTGAGAATCGCTGGGCAGCTGATATTGGCGCGGGTAGACGAACTAATGAGTGCAAATGAGAAGGATGTGGCTGCATCTAAGTCTCAAGTAACGGCATCAGTTTTGGATCGACTAAAGTTGTCTGAGAGGCGAATTCGGTCAATGGTAGATGGTCTTGATTCCGTAATTTCACTTCCCGACCCCATAGGCGATATCGTTGAAGGCTGGGTGAGGCCAAATGGTCTTAGGGTATCGAAGGTGAGAGTACCTCTAGGAGTAATTGGGATCATCTATGAAAATCGACCAAATGTCACTTCCGATGCAGCAGCACTTTGCGTTAAAGCTGGAAATGCAGTTGTCCTGAGAGGATCAGCTAGTGCATACAACTCCAACTTGGTTATTGCAACGGCACTCAAAGATGGGCTCGCCGAAGTCGGTTTGCCAGAAAATGCGGTTATCCTATTGCCCCACACGGACCACGAGGCGGTGAAGGAACTCGTTGGGCTTAATGGTTTGCTGGACTGCGTGATCCCAAGGGGTGGACCGGGGCTTTTACAGGTAATAGTTGAAAATGCAAGGGTTCCTGTTGTCATAGATGGAGACGGAAACTGCCACGTCTATATAGACGAGTCAGCAGATATCGAAATGGCTATAAGCATAGTTATGAATGCTAAGGTGCAAAGACCGAGTGTTTGCAATGCAATGGAGACACTATTAGTTCATAAAATGATTGCTAAACAAGTATTACCAGTGCTTGGTGACAGGCTTAGGGAAGCTAATGTCGAACTCGTCGGAGATGAAAAAACGAGAGCACTTCTCCCCGAAGTCGAAGTGGCAACAGAAGAGGATTATGCGACTGAGTTTTTAGACTTGAAACTTGCAATAAAGGTAGTTGACACTATTGAAGATGCAATTTCCCACGTGAGAAAGTTCTCCACCGGCCACTCCGAAGCCATCGTGACTTCTACCTTGGGAAATGCAGACAGGTGGGTTAATGAAATTGATGCCGCAGCCGTGCTGGTTAATGCTTCGACTAGATTTATAGACGGTGGCGAACTTGGACTGGGTGCTGAAATTGGTATCTCTACTCAAAAATTGCATGCCAGAGGCCCAATGGGTCTAAAAGAGCTTACTTGCGCGAAATTCGTGGTGAGGGGAGAGGGTCAGATAAGAAAGTGAAAGATGATTTGGAAGATGCAAATGAAGCTGTGAGGTTTCAATCGGTCGATGATGTCAAGGACAAACTAGCAGCCGCGTTATATCTCAGTAATGACTCGATTGCTGCAACCGTATATCTGGCTGATCGATTGGGAAAGCCGGTATTAGTCGAAGGTCCCGCCGGAACCGGAAAGACGGAGTTGGCAAAAGCTGTAGCAACTGCAACTGGGGCAAGGTTAATTAGGCTTCAGTGCTACGAAGGACTTGATGAATCTAAGGCCTTATATGAATGGAACTACCGGAAGCAACTCTTGAGGATTCAAGCTCAAAAAGTATCGGATGAAGTTGGCGGAGCCAGTCAAACCTGGTCTGAAGTGGAAGAAGATATTTTTTCAGAGGAGTTTTTGCTGACAAGACCATTGTTGGAAGCGATCAGGGCTAAAGATAAAGTCGTACTGTTAATTGATGAAGTTGATCGAGTTGAAATTGAAACTGAAGCGCTACTTCTTGAGATTCTCTCTGATTATCAGGTCTCGATACCTGAATTGGGGACGATTGTAGCATCACAAATTCCAATGGTCTTTCTAACTTCAAACAACACCCGCGAACTATCGGAAGCACTTAAGCGTAGGTGCCTATTTCTGCATATTGATTACCCTGATATTGAGAGAGAGAGACAAATTGTTGAATCCAGAGTGCCTGGAATAAAGACCGAGTTAATTGATCAAATTGTGAGGCTAGTCAATAGTATTCGGCAAATGGAGTTAAAGAAAAAGCCATCAGTTTCTGAAACTCTTGACTGGGCTCGAACTCTATTGGTATTGGGCATTAGTTCGATTGACAGCAATTCAGCCAAGGATACGCTTTCACTTTTGTTGAAGTATCAATCCGACATAGATAAAGCTTCAAAAGAACTTTCGACTTAGAACTTAAAGTGGATTTATTAACTGACTTTGTAGGAGAGTTAAGGAGTGCTGGCATTCCAGTTTCTTTGACCGAGAGTCTTGATGCCCATGCGAGTCTAAGTGCTATTGGGGTTGAGAACCGTTTGTTGATGCGAGAAGCACTGGCAGCAGCTCTCGTGAAAAATGTATCTCACCGGGGAGTCTTTGACACGGCATTCGAGGTATTTTTTGGTCTCACTTGCCCTGATGGCGAAGCAGCTGGCAGGCCTGAGTCCACCACAGATTCTAATGAAAGCGCAAACCTCATGGGTCAAAAAGGACAGGGGCAGTCCAAAGGCACAGGAGCGGGCTCTGGCTATAGCCCTGAAGAATTGGCAGAGATGCTCTATAACGCACTGTTGAATGGAGACCAAGAAAGGCTAAGGCAAGCGGCGCAAAATGCGGTTTCGGCTTATGCGGGTATGGAGCCAGGAAGGCCGGTAGGTGGCACGTACTACCTTTACCGGACGATAAGGAATCTCGATCTTGATTCGCTTTTGAAGCGATTGG
>JABEUL010000108.1 GCA_013044465.1 Acidimicrobiales bacterium | reverse complement strand
TTTTCTCTTCCCGTGTCTTGAACATCGATTTTTCTCCCTATAGCTACTCAAATTGCTTTGCTCTTACCTTATATGAGCACTTCCTGTGAATCAAGTGCTACTTTATGCGAAATGATAGCTAGTCAAGACGGAGGGACCAATCTATTTGAGACTAGAGTAATCAAATGGCCGAGAATAGATTTTCAAGGCGTACCCTTTTAAAAAGTGGAGCAGTACTGGCCACTGTTGGGACCCTTGCTTTCGAACTTGAGCACAAATTAGTCGGAAAACACCTCTTGACCTCGCTTTCTTCAGGATTGCAAGACACAATTTCATGGCCACCCAACCAGCTTTTGCCAACATTTTCCCAGCCAACCTCACTTGATGTTGCCACAATTATCGGACTTCCTGAAGATCAGCAGCTTTTATTCAGCGCTTTTCAAGGTCTCGTGAATCGCCACAAACCCGAGATATACCTCCTCCAAGAAGATGAAGAAGGCAGGTTGACATGGCTAGAAGAGATGGGTATTCCATACCGTTTTCTCTCAAGCCCTTGGGAGTTATTCGCAATTCACCCGGGAGTAGCACGCTCAATTGTGCTTTATGACCTTGCTTTGCCAGACACTATTAATGTGGCCTCCACAATGGCCTCCATTACTAATTCTCTCGTTTGTAGCGAAAGTTTGGCCAATGCCGCCATAGAAGCGACAGGGCTTTTAATTAGCACCAGCTTCGTTGACAGATTTAGTGACAAATTTGAAGCCTATAAATGGGCAATAAACTCGCTTTTGCCTCAATGTACCAAGAGGGCTCTAGTAGGGCTCTTGCCGATGCTTCCCATGAGTACTCCTCCAGTGGAACTAGTCCCTTACTTTGGGGAAGTTTTTCCACAATATACCCCGCAAGAAAATTTGGAACCCAATGTTGTAAATGCCTACTTTAGAGACTTTGCAACTGCTATTAAAGCGTTTACATTTTCCCTTTCTCCTCAAATTCCAGAAGAATTAGAGCTTTTCAATGAAATTCTTTTTCATTTTGATCCTATGAGTGCCTACCTCGGGTGGTTCCCTAATGGCGCAAACGGAGGAGAAGTAAGTGGAGTAACACTTTTAAGCGAGCATCAGTTGCCGGTGTGTGCTTCAGATGATTTTGTAAATATGTCTGTCACAAGTGGACTTCGAGCAACTATTACCTCTCCTCCACTTCCTCCAGTGCCCCTACTCCAAAACAAGATCTATGTCACACTTACTTTCACTGAAGGTGACAATTTGGAATACTGCGAGCACCACATGCGGGTCTTATTCGATGATCCAAGTAGAGGGTCCACTCCCCTAAATTGGTCGATCAGTCCGCTTCTATTTGACTGTGCTCCGATTTTAATGAACTACTACTATTCCAATGCCTCTTCAAATGACTGCTTTATTGGGGGTCCTAGTGGTTCGGGATATATGTTTCCCTCATGTTGGCCGTCGAATTTAATTGAGGCCTATATCAATGCAACTGCTGATTATATGGCCAAGACTGGCCTTACATGTATATATTCGCTAAATCACCCACAGGGAACGGCCCTTGATATGCCGACGAACGTGGCTAGTGCCTATGCCACCATACCCAACTTAAATGGGATTCTAAATGATTGGACCTCAAATCCAACGGTGGAGATTGCATCGGGTACTCTCCCAATAGTTTCGGGTCAACTAGCCTCAACTCCTACTGAGTTGACTAATTTCCTAAATGGAGCTAAAAATAACTTCTCAGGGAACGGCCCAATTTTTCTCTCACTGGGAGCACTTTCTTGGAACCTCACTCCTTCTGAAGTTGTGCCCATTCTCTTAGGACTTGACTCCTCGATATATTCCGTTGTACGGGTCGATCATTTCTTTTCCCTGATTTGACAAGCTAAAGGACTTCCACCGCCATGATGAAATTTATTACAAGATCTTTTTCTAGATGGATACTTACGATGTGCTTGATTTTGACGCTAATGGTCTCAGTCGAGTTATTTCAATCATCTCCAAAACAAATCAAAAGCTACACTAATTCAAACTCCGCCACGCCGATCCAATTGGTGTCGTCTGGAATCTCACTAGACACTGTAAGTTGTCAAAGCAGCACTAGTTGCCTTATCGGTGGATCCAATGGAGTGGGACAGGGCATAATTCAAGCAAGTGCAAGTGGAGAATTCACTGCCGACACACTTCCAGTGGCAACGGGCCCAATTGATAACATAACGTGTGCCGATCAGTTCTGCTTGGCGTCGGATCTCAACGCAACTTCAGGGCAGTCTGGTCTAATATCATCGCCAAATGGCGGCCGCAACTGGTTCAATGACTCCTCTGGACCTAGCCAGATTCTCAAATATCAAGGAATTAGTTGTGCCTCTGCCTCGCTTTGTTTTGCCAATGCAACCACGATCTATTCAAATCCTGTTTCGTATTGGACTAATAATGGTGGAACCACTTGGAACTCACTTTCCGTCCCTAGTGGCATATTTCAATTTGGCGCAATTTCATGTGATGCGACAATCTGTCAAGCAATTGCAATTGGGACTTCCCCAGAGATCATAACAACTGGGACATCTAATCCCAATTGGCAACTAATCTCCCCCCAACCAAGCTCAGTTGGATCGCTTGTATCGATAAGTTGCCTGGTTGGAAGTACTTGTTTGATTGGCGGAACCAACTCCAATGCCATCCCGGCACTTTGGTCAGATGCATTTTTTGGAATTTACAGCTCGCCTACACTTTTGACAACATTTAATACAGCTCCCTATGTGTCATGTATGGAGGGAAATGCCAGCAATCCTTGTGTAGTTGTTGGGCAGAGCACGACAAGCCAACCTGCAATTGAAGTTGGAGTCGGAACTTCTTTTAACTCAGTTTCACTTGCCAGTTCATTTGTCCAAACTACAGGAATGCTTGACGGCATTAGTTGTTTCCAAAACTTCTGCACCGCAATTGGAAGTGACACAAATGGAAACGGCCTTACATTTGTCTCTACAGATACGACATCTTGGAATGAAGAAAACGTGGGAAACTCAGTCGGTTCTTTATCTAAAATCTACTGCATGAACTCAAATACCTGCTTCGGTATTTCCAGCGGAGTAAACCCATACTCAACCATTCAGTTATCAAAAGACAGCGGCTATAGCTGGAGTCAGGTTTTTAACTCTCCACTTTATGAAATAAATGATGTTACCTGTGCATCTTCAAGCTTGTGCTTCGCCACATTAGTTAGCAATACACAATCTGCTTCTATACTTTCATCAACAAATGGCGGGTCGTCTTGGAGCGTATCACTTTTGCCATCTAATGTTAGTACCACTGGGGGGATTTCTTGTTTAAATTCAACTACTTGTTTAATAATCGGCAAAACTTCTACACTGACTCCTGCAATTTTTGAAACAACAGATGCCGGTGCCAGTTGGACAACCGTTGGAGCCCCATCTCAAGTTGGGACACTAGATTCTATTGATTGCGTCATGGGATCAACATTTTGTAGCGTCATCTTCACCGACACGACCAACAACCCAGGCATTATCTACACAAATGATTCAGGTGCAACATTTTCTCTTGGTGTATTGGGAGCAAATCTAATGACTGCAGTGTCAATTTATTGTTTAAGCCAGACCAGTTGCTTGATCGCAGGAGGTTCAGCTAGTGGAAATCCAGATGTCGAGTACTCTACTAATGGTGGCTCTACCTGGGCTGACTCTACCTTTCCAGCTTCAAATGTCGCAATTAGTTCTATTTCATGCACTACAACAAGTCTTTGTTATGCAGTGGGAACTTCGCCTTATGGAGGTCTCGGCAATATCTTTTCCAGCACTGACTCTGGCCTTACTTGGCTAACTACTTCGATCCCCAGTGGCAACTATCCGCTAAAAGACATTAGTTGCACTGCTTATTGCATCGCAGTTGGAGGCTTAGATGCAGAGATCACTCTGGCTAATCTTTCCGCACCTACAATTTCAAATATTTCTCCGGCCTCGGGATCGACGAGTGGAAATACGCCTGTCACCATTACCGGAACAGATTTAGAAAATGTTTCTCAAGTCACTTTTGGATCCAATCCGGGTAACGATCTAATTCACGTAAATTCAACTACGTTGACTCTCTTTACTCCCCCGAACTCGTCTTCTGGAAATGTGACAGTTAGCGCAACTTCACCCTCTGGAGTGGCCACTTCAAGTTTTAGCTACCAAAGCCCAACTTCCCCAAGTGGGAGTTACTATTTCCCGACATCTCCCACGAGAATCGTAGACACGAGACCAGGGGCAACGGATCCATCTACTTATGCTGGAAGCACTCTTGCATCTAACTCCACTTTGAATGTCACTGTAGTTGGAGCTAATGGTGATGGAGTTCCAAGTGGAGCTAGCGCAGTTGTTTTAAATGTCACTGTGACGGGTCCCACAGCAGCTGGGTATCTAACTGTCTATCCACAAGGAGTCACAAGGCCAACTGCATCTAATTTAAATTTTGTGACTGGTGAAACTGTTCCTAACTTGGTCACAGTTGGCATTGGCACTAATGGTGAAGTTGATTTTTACAACGCATTTGGAAGTTTAGATATTATTGTCGACGTCGAAGGATATTACGCTCCGAATTCAGTTTCACCAGGCGGATCACTCTTCCACCCAGAGTCGCCCACCAGGATTGCAGACACGAGACCAGGGGCAACGGATCCATCTACTTATGCTGGAAGCACTCTTGCACCTAACTCCACTTTGAATGTCACTGTAGTTGGAGCTAACGGTGATGGAGTTCCAAGTGGAGCTAGCGCAGTTGTTTTAAATGTCACTGTGACGGGTCCCACAGCAGCTGGGTACCTAACTGTCTATCCACAAGGAGTCACAAGGCCAACTGCATCTAATTTGAACTTTGTGACAGGTGAAACTGTTCCTAACCGAGTAATTGTTGGACTCTCTTCGAGTGGAGAAATATCTCTTTATAATGCCTTTGGGTCCGTTGATGTGGTTATTGATGTGAATGGATACTTTTCGCCTAGCCCTGGAGGGTATTCGTTTAACCCAGTTCCCCCTGATCGCATCTGTGACACTAGATTGGTTACTTCAACTAACACCCAATGCATCGGCGAGACCCTTTCTCCTGGGGGCATAATAACCATAGGAGCTGCTGGAAACATAAGTGGTGATGGAGTGCCGTCGATGACCTCTTCAAACCCGCCGATAGCAGTAGTAGCTAATGTGACAGTTACGAATACAGTCGCTTCTGGCAGTTACCTCACTGTTTGGCCCTCTGGAGGAACTCAAAGCGGCACTAGTGATCTCAACTGGGTGCCAGGGGAAACTGTTCCCAATCAAGTTATTGTCCAACTTGGTCCTAATGGGGATATAAACATATTTAATGCATACGGTGAAGTCGACGTTGTTGTCGATATTGTTGGCTGGTACTCTTAGTAATTTTTCCACGCCAATTCTTTTTCAGAGAGATCCCAATCAAGGCTATATATCCAATAGCCTTGGGACTTTTCTCACGGCAAAAGTCACAAGTT
This sequence comes from Acidimicrobiales bacterium, assembly GCA_013044465.1. Taxonomy (GTDB): domain Bacteria; phylum Actinomycetota; class Acidimicrobiia; order Acidimicrobiales; family JABEUL01; genus JABEUL01. The sequence goes on along the minus strand of JABEUL010000108.1, from coordinate 3,647 downwards.
CCCGCGGGCCGTTCTGATGGTTTGGCAAAAAGGCATAGATACAGATACCTCGTGTAAATCTGTTCCAAAAGTTAGGGCAGTGGAACTTGAAGTACTAAAAGCATGACTTGGGTCACTGGCACTGAATGGTTCATGACCAGGCTAATTCTTGTTATCATAAGGGAGTCCTGCATCCAAAATAAGCTTACGGCCACCGCAAGCTACTCGAACAATACTCCAGGTATTTGGTTAGCTCTTAATGATGGCGAAATTGCACCAATGTCTGATGCGACAGAAATAATGCTAACTGTTGTTGAAAACTAAAAAAGAAGATACGTCGACAATTCCTCCAGGCCATGGAGAAGTTCATTTTAGTTGAATGCAAATCTTTTCCTGATGTCCAAGTAGATTGCTACCAAAGTAAAAATTGAGTTCGATTCTGCCAGTGGCAAAAAAGTCAAGTTTCAGAGTGCTTCATTAGTAGGGTTTTCGGGAATTGCCTGGAAGTTCCTTATTGGGCCAACATGCTTTGCATGCTGTTGATCTTTAGCTACTCCGATTAGCCATATTTTGTGTTAACTCGTGAATTTTGGCAGCCAGTGAGTGCACCTGTTCAGTGAGGGTCGTATTGGATTGCAGCAGTGAATCAATTTTGAGAGTTTCCTCATAGTGATGACTCGCCAAAATCTCATCCCTCGCCGCTGCACGATTTTGGCTCATCATTATTATCGGTGCCTGGAGGCCGGCTAGTGCTGAAAGTATCAAGTTAAGAGCAATAAAGGGATACGGATCGAAAGCCCTTCCATTAAGAACACGTTGGATGATAAGGGAGTTCACAATCATCCATCCCGCAATTAGTCCCAAGAATATAAATATAAATGGCCACGAACCACCAAAACTCGCGATTTTATCTGCCACCCGCTCTCCTAAAGTTCGATCCTCGTGAGCATCTGCCAGTGCTGGGTGTGAGTGGTGATGCGCACTTTTCCATGGAAACCATGAGCTGTTTTTTGAAATTTTAAGATCCGTTGCTTCCTCTGTCATCTTGTAGCTCCTCCTTTTTGCCTAGCCGCAAGGTTGTTTTAGATAATAAGCCAAGGAAGGATCGTAACGCAATGATCTATCAGATTCGGATAGTTGCATCTGTGTTTATAGTTTGGCAGTTGAGCTGGCGGGGGAGGGCTCGAACCTCCAACCTCCTGATCCAAAGTCAGGCGTTCTGCCGGTTGAACTACCCGCCAAACTATCCAATAAAGCTTAGCGTCTAAAAAAAGTTGCTAGAGAGCTAAATCGTTCCTGACCTAGTTCGGATTTAGGCTAGCCTGTATATTGCAATGGGATCGTTGATAAAAAAGCGCAGGAAGCGCATGCGCAAGAAGAAGCACAAGAAAATGCTCAAAGCTACCAGATGGCAGCGAAGAGCTGCTGGCAAGTAAAGAGCTTCAAAATAACGCTAAAAAGCTAATTGGGTGTTTTTCGCGCCCAAACCACAGAAGCTGGGCCTAAATAGTTAAGTTTTAGCATCTTTTACTCTCCTTTTGGCGAGTGCAACATAGCTTTTATCCATATCCACTCCCACATAGTGTCTCCTGGTGAGCTTGGCAGCTAGAGCTGTGGAACCAGCTCCCAAAAATGGATCTAGCACCGTATCGCCCTTATATGTATAAAGTTCGATTAGCCTGCGTGGGAGTTCAACGGGAAATGGAGCAGGATGGCCCACCCTTTTGGCCGACTCGGGCGGGAAATACCAGGTATCGAGCGTCCAGGCACGAAAATCGGCTGGATCGATAGTATTTTCATACGGCAAACCCAGACTTTCGCGTTTAGCCCGATCTGGAGCCCTGTCAAAACGACCTTTAGAGGCAATAATTATTCGCTCACTTACATCTCGAAGAACCGGATTGGCAGCCGATCCATAGCTTCCCCACGCACATGAACCGTTGGCACCCTTTCCTTTAACCCAGAGAATCTCCCCTCTCATAAGTAAATGCAGCTCATCTTGGACAATGGTAGTTATGTCGCCTGAGAGCGACCGAAATGGCTTCCGACCCAGATTTGCCACGTTTATGGCAATCCTGCCACCAGGTTCAAGCTTCTTGGCGCATTGAGCAAAGACATCTCTTAGCATCTCCAAGTAGGCCAGGTAGGTAGATGGGATATGACCTGTTCCCATGGCTAGTTCATACTCTTTGCCCACAAAATAAGGGGGCGAGGTAACTACTAGTGCGATCGAATTATCAGGGATAAATGAGAGATCTCTGCTGTCCTGGCATTTAATGACATCGGTTGGCTTACATGGATTTATTTGGCTGTCTCGACTAATTTCTGGAGGCGAAAACCTACTATAAAACAAAGATGAGTCATGTGACTCCCTTTTAGATACGCCGAAATTTGACGTAGATGTGCCCTTTTTTGTCGCCAGAGAACTCTTTTTTAACGTAGTTTTCTTGACTGTTGAAACCGGTTCCCTCCTGGTGGCCATCAGATCTCGAAGATTCCTTGATTTGAAGATCTCAGAGTGCTCATAATTGGGTTGTTTTCCACTCCTGATTCTTGCATATGATGAGAACTTTGCTCAGTGTCATAGTTGAGAGGATAGTACCCAGGTATGCCATCAATTGGTGAATCTAAATAGATTTTTGCCTCAGGCGAGCCACAAAACTTCCCGTGACTCCATCTGATCTCTACATGTCCAGTGAGATTAATCGACATTTTCTTCCCAAGATCATTGACCACAGCGACCCACTCTACCCTTGGCTGACCACTTTGTTTGGAAAAGATTTCAAATGCTTTTAGTTCGAAATTTTTCCTCCACTCCCAAGGGGTGGCAACTCTTAGGCGAAGTGGACTAGAGACTGATTTAGCACCTAAAAGAAAATAAGTCACATCAGCCATTCGCAACATTCGCCATAAAAGGCGCTCCTGATCGACTAATTTAGGAAGTGATTTTTGCCAAAGTTTCACAGTATTTTCTGACACTGCTTGCGCAAATTCCAAATAGAGTGCACTGCTCTCACCGGGCCACTTCTTAAGTTTCAACTTCTTCAACTCTTTTTTGTTTTCACTGCTGAGCATTGACAACTTAGAAGGGAGGTTAATTTCTCCTCTTAGTTCGTGGGAAAAACACTCATAAAGTCTTTCAAGTTCTACTAGGGCAACCTTTTGATACCAATCCGAGGTCTTTTTTGTAGGACGGTTGCTTAGCTGTTGTTCAAAGACATGTGAAGGAGATCCATTCATGATATTTTTCGATAGATATTTGCACGAAACCAAATATACATAGTCAACTACCAGATCCGCCGGGATCAAGTCCTGTCCGGGAGTATTGGTTGGACCTTTCCAAGAAATTCTAACGGGCGTTCTTCCTCTAAGCCCTTCTGAAGACTCCAGAAAGGCTCGGCCATTTTTAAATGCCATTGAAGCAATGTGAATACTTTTCTCATCTAAAACACTTTTGGCTAAAGAGATCCATGTTGACTCTGATACATCTATTAGCTGCTCGGCACCTTTTGATATCCCGTAGAGCAAATCTGGAATATCTAGCATTCCAAGTGCAGTGGAAATTTCTGTCAATTCAGTTAAATTCGTAGGCAATTTATTCTCAAGCTAATTACTCTAAATTCGACTTTTCTCATTTGGCGGCGCTGTCTTTGTAGCAACTATGTAAC
>JABEUL010000107.1 GCA_013044465.1 Acidimicrobiales bacterium | reverse complement strand
CATCATGCTAACGCTTGGACCCATTAAACATGTTCTACCCCATGAAAGAACGGAGGCTACAGATCCCTAAATCTACCCACATATATGCCTGGAGGCCCAAGTTTATTTCCTGAGATGATTTCCTATCCTCGCTTGCATTCATTTCTCGAGCTGCAAGAAATAATTTTGGCTCTTTGAAGAAAGCCTAAATGAAGCCATTTTGGCAAATTAATTAGAGTATTAACTAAGTAGGAACTACTCCCACGGTTACAACATAGAAATAAGTTCTGTACTCGCCAATCTTTGGATAAAACTACTTGAGTTTTCCTACCAGCCATGCCTAAAGCTGTACTAGGTGGGGGCTAAGCCTTGCCTTGACTCTTAGCCACAGAAGCCAAAAGACTGGGTCTATCTGAGATGATCCCATCCACACCAAGAGCCATTAACTCCCCCATCTCTTCCTCTTCGTTAATTGTCCATACATGAACCGCAATTCCAATTTCATGTGCATAAGATACAAAGGCCTCATCAACCACAGTAATATCCTCATATCGGTGGGGTGCTTGAAGAGCTACATAGCTCACTTTCTCGATATCATGGTCTCCATGAGCAGATCGGTAGAAATCGGCAGTGGCTAATGTTCCTGCTGATACTGCAATCTCGGGAGCACATTTAGCGAATGCTTCAGTTGCGCTATCGAGAAATGAAGCGACAATCACATCGTCTCCCCTCTTGTAGCTTCGCAGTAATTTTGCAAGGAGTTCCTCGTAAGGATCAACCTGAGGCCCGCTCTGTTTAATGTCAAGATTAAGTATTACTTCAGGAAACGTCTCAATTACTTCCCTTAAAGTCGCTATGCCATATCGAGGGTCTTTTGGCGCCTTGCCCCTCCATGTGTAATCACTATCACTTAAGCCGGTTCCCTCTCGTGCATTTGGAACAAACCAGTACGCATTGTCCATCTCCTTCAACTCGGCAAGTGAAAAAGATGAAATGGGACCCCTTGAATTTGTAGTTCGATCAACTGATGCGTCATGGCAAACAACGAGTTCGCGATCTTTTGTTGCATGGACATCTAGCTCAATCGCATTAGCACCCTTTGAAATGGCTTGGTCAATGGCGGCCAATGTGGACGAAGCACCTTCAAGGGCTCCACCTTGGTGCGCATAGATTAAAAACGGCTTGTCTAACCACGGGTTTAAAGATTCGACTACCATTTTTAAATCAGTCCCCTTTCAACTGCCATGTCCATTAAAGTCACAGGCGGCCTTGCCCCTAATAGCGAAATAACTTCAGCGGCACTAAGCGAGCCCAAACTACCAGCTTTTTGAAGGCTTTCACCTATTAATAAACCAGCTAAAAATCCTGCTGCAAACAGATATCCAGCACCTGTCGTATCAACAACAATGTTTACAACAGTGGAGTCAATGTGATATTTTTGACTGTTAGAGACAACCACTGCTCCTTTAGAACCTGCAGTTAGAGCGGCCAGTAAACCATCTTTCAAAAAAGCTTTTAATGCCTCGTCAAAACTTTTTGCTCCAGCTAAAATTTGCGTTTCATCTGAATTGGCAAAAACAATGTCGGTAAGTCCGCCGAATACGATTTCACTGAGTTCATGTCTATACCTCTCCACCACAAATGGGTCTGACAACGATATTGCTACTATCGTGCCACTTTTTTTGGCTGCATCTATGGCTTGGAAAAGAGTCTCTTTGGCAACGGGAGAATCAAAGAGATATCCCTCTAGGTACAAAATCGATGACGAATTTATAGCACTTTCAAGGTGGTCACTATAAGTCACTTCAGAAGCCGCTCCAAGATACGTGGCCATTGATCTCTCAGCATCTGGGGTTACAAGGACGTGGCAGATTCCACTTCCGTGTGCTTTAGTCTCTAGCGGTTCCATTCCAATGCAAGTCACTCCGATTTGGTGCAAATCGTCTATGAAGGCAGAGCCGATCGCGTCATCTGAAACACTGCCGACAAAAGCGGCTCTGACGCCAAGATTGGCAAGTCCCGCCATTGTGTTGGCTGCTGATCCACCTGAAACTTGGCTAAACTTCAATCCTTTTTCAATAATTTGGCCCTCAATATCAAAAGCTTTTTCCTTGTCCACAAGGGTCATCGCCCCCTTTGCCATACCCAATTTCTCAATATCTGAGTCTTGGCTATATGCCAGACGATCCACGATGGCGTTCCCGATTCCAAGGACACCAAATAGCCTCTCAGGACCATCTGGAATTAAAAAGGGCAGTTCAAAAGCTATTTTCCCCTTATTCTTAGATCGAAGGGTTGTAGCAAAATTTACTCGGAGATCAAAATTTGACGAATTAGACACAAATTAAAAGGTAGCGTGATTACGTGACTAATGTGAACAACTCCCAAAATTATGAAGATGACTCGAACTACAGGTTGCCTAAAAATGCCAGGCCAATTCGCTATGACCTCCTTTTGGCTCCAGATCTGAACAAGGCGGTATTTACGGGATCGGTTGTAGTCGAACTCGAAATTCAAGAAACTTCTTCGAGCATTACCTGCAATGGCGCCGAATTGGAAGTAATTGGAGCTTCAATATCTAATTCAGCGTTATCTTCACTTGACGACTCAGTTGGTGAGATCAAATCTGCCAAAAATGATATTGATGAGACCCTAGAGCGCCTAACTTTCAACTTTGAAACTCCAATCGAGCCTGGACGCTGGTTTCTCAAAATCAATTTCCAGGGAATTTTAAATGACAAGCTTCGGGGATTTTATAAGTCTACTTTTGTAGATGAAACAGGCAACGAGAGAATAATTGCTACAACTCACTGTGAAGCAACTGATGCCAGAAGGGCATTCCCATGTTGGGATGAGCCGGATCTCAAGGCGGTATTTAGCGTCAAACTAGATGTCGACCAAGACCTGGTGGCTATTTCAAACTGGCCTGAAACGAAATCAGATGCACTTGAAGGAAACAAAAAGCGAGTATTTTTTGGCGACACTATCAAAATGTCAACTTACTTAGTCGCTTTCATTGTAGGTCCGATGGAGGTATCGTCACCCCGGGTAGTCGATGGGATTGAACTTAGAGTAATCCATGTACCAGGCAAATCTCATATGGCTCCGTTTGCTCTCGACATTGGAGAGCACTCACTCAAGTTTTTCGCTGAGTATTTCGATATTCCCTATCCTGGTAAGAAATTAGATCTGATTGCCCTTCCTGATTTCGCATTTGGCGCCATGGAAAATCTGGGCGCAGTCACATTTAGAGAGACAGCACTCTTGGCTGATCCAATTACAGCATCACGGTCAGATTATGAAAGAGTTGCCGATGTTGTGGCCCATGAAATTGCACATATGTGGTTTGGGGATCTAGTAACCATGAAATGGTGGAACGGTATTTGGCTTAACGAAGCTTTTGCAACATTTATGGAGATGCTTTGCGTAGACGCATTTAGACCTGATTGGGAGAGGTGGGTTACATTTGGTCTCTCTAGGGAGGCTGCCATGGGAATTGACTCACTGGCAAATACTCGCCCCATTGAATTTCCGGTTCGTCACCCAAGTGAAGCAGAGGGGATGTTTGATGTCCTCACCTACCAAAAGGGTGCTGCAGTCTTAAGAATGTTGGAGCAGTTTATCTCACCTGAAGTTTTTCGAGATGGGATTCGAGACTACTTAAAGACTCATGCTTATTCAAATACCGAGACATCAGATCTTTGGGATGCCTTAGAGTCGGCATCTAAACGCGGAGTGCTTCCTGAGGGGGTCAAAGAAGCAATCCCGGTTCGCGAAATGATGGATTCCTGGATATTCCAAGGTGGATATCCCTTGGTGTCGGTCAAATATGAAAATTCAAAGCTTTCACTCTCTCAGAGCCCTTTTCAGTTGAATCCCAATAAGGATAAAGGTGAGATTGGCAATACTTGGCTGGTACCCGTGAAGCTTTCAAATACTTCCAAAGATGGCACTGTAGCAGCCTCTCTCAGCCTTGTTCTAGAAAGTGAACCTGTGCTTAATGGAGACGGTGAAAATCGCTTAGACACTTCAGGTATAAGCGATGGAAGTTACTTGAGTGCCAACACAGGTGGAACTGGTTTTTATCGAGTGTTGATGGATGCCTCTTTGTCAAAGAATTTCATCTCGTCATTTGGGGCTAGACCAACATTGGAACGATTTAACTATGTTTGCGATGCTTTTGCCACAACAATTGCCGGCTTAAGCTCAATTGAAGAGTTTATGAAGGTAATTGAGGCCATCGGGAAATCTGGCGAGAAAGATTCCAACGTATGGGCAGTAATTGCCAGCGCACTCAAGCTATTCGAAAAGACTTTAGGTGAGGCTGATCAAGAGATTCTTGCAAGAGCTTCAAGTAAATTAATATCTAGAACCTTGAACGAGCTCACTTGGCAACACAAAAGCTCTGAGCCAGAAAACTACCGAACACTAAGAAATTTGTTGCTATCAATTGGCGGCACTATCGGGAAGAATCAGGAAATTATCAAAAAGTCCCAAGAACTCTTTGAAAAATCAATTAACTCAGATGAGAAACTGGATCCTGATTTGGCATCAGCAATACTTGAAACAGTTGCCACAAATGGAGGAGAATCGGATTACGAGGCGATCCTTAACCACTACAAAACCCCCGATAGCCCCCAGGATGAGCAGAGGCATCTATTTGCCCTTGCCCTTTTTAGAGACTCAGATCTCATTGAGCGAACACTTGATCTATCAATGACAGAAGTCAGAACCCAAAACGCGCCATTTTTGATCCAGTCAATGCTAATCATCAAAAGTTCCCAGAAGGCCACCTTTGAGTTCTTGGAGGCAAACTACCAAAAGATGTCCGAGGCATTCCCTTCTCCCACAATTTCTCGGATGCTAGATGGGCTGAGGGGTCTTTCCACCTTGGATGAGTCAGGAAATGCTCCATTGTCGAGCCGGGCAGTTAAATTCATCGAGCAAAATCCTCCTCATTCAGGCAAGAAAACTGTGGACCAGGCTCTGGAGCGCCTG
>JABEUL010000013.1 GCA_013044465.1 Acidimicrobiales bacterium | reverse complement strand
TCAAAACTAAACAACCTTAGTCCGGATCAATTCGAACTAAGCTTTAAGGAAGTAGCGAATGCTGCATAACACGTGTCCACTTTTTGTGGGGAACCTCAATATTTGGTTTTGATAAGTTGCTATCACGATAGATTAATTTCTTATAGAAAAGGGAGTAGAGATTGATCACCTCATCATGTTTGGAATTATTTTCTTTATTAATGCATTTCCGGAGTAAGAAGTTGGTGACCTTTTGTATTAATGCAGTGATATCGGCAGTTTCAGCACTTTGCTTCTGAAGCAAAAACAGATAGCTGTAAAGAACCTCCATAAGTGTTTCGAGATTATTATTAAACGGTGTTTCTGCAATATTAATCTTTAAAGTATTAGTAATGTATTCCTTATCATTATCCTCCGCGACCTCACCGTAGAATTCGCGAGCTAACTCGCTCATAACGGGTACACCAATATCTGGCCCATCATTGCCCTTTAGGAATGACGAGCATCCTGCTCCAATCAAGAATGAAAGGTTTTTTACATCAAATACTTTTAAAATATCTTTTCTTATTATCTCGCGTGCCTTTTCATCGGCTTCAATATCAGAGAGTATGTCGCGACTACCTTTGTAGAAATACATATTGCAATACTAACTCATTCTCATTCCATTGACGGGGAAGTTGCTATTTGGGTGTACTGTTTAGTCGAGTGGGAGAATTATCGTCATTGCGATTTGCAGAGTTAGGGACGCCCTGTTCAAGTAATTATCAGCATCTCTAGATTTGGAATCTTGGGGATGGGCTAGAGGCTAATCGCATGAGATCTCTTTTATTTTGCTAGGTCGTAGTTCTGATTATTAAGAGCAAGTGTCAATTTATTGTAGATGCAGTTTGGAGAGCGCTCGTTAGTATCTCGAATCGCTACGATACTCCATGCGGTAATTGTCAGGCTTGTTGTCGCATTAATTAGTATAACTTACCTTAGGTAATTGGCCAATTTTCTTGTTTGTTTTTGCACCTACTGTGACTTCATTAGTTGGAGTAAATGATTTGATCTTGTTTTTCAACATAATCGAATAACCTTATAGAGTGATTGATGTCACCTGAAGTCCCAAGCATCTCCATTCATTAGCTATGGCTGCACTTCGTAGTCTCCAAAGATCATCAGCAACGTTACGAGGGTTATTTAAAACCCCTGAACTCTCTTACATCCCACTAGGATAATACGCCCTTACTAATGGCCTCCTTAGTAGCAAGAAATCACGAAATCAAGACTAATCCATAATTTTTCGGTGGATTCAGGCTAATTTAATGTCTGTTATTCTTGGAAGGATGCAAAATAGAATTATTTCAATTATTAAAAAACGCCTGATTGTTGTACTACTCATTTGTTCGATTGCTTTTTTAGGGTTATTCTTTCATTCTTCTGAAACAGCTCGGCCTATCGAAGCGTCAGCTCAACTTACTTCATTCACGATCAACGGAGTGGATTTACACGACGGGATGATGTTGAACTTCGGAGGCACCTATTATTTATATGGAACTGAATATGGTTGTGGCTTCCAGTGGAGGATACCGAACACGCCATGGTGTGGCTTTGGAGTTTCTACCTCCACTGACCGAGTGCATTGGAGCACTCCGACTTTGCTTTTTAGTCCAAGCAGTATTGATCCTTGGACTGGAACAACCTGGCAATCAGCTTGCTCTGGTAGCAATGGCGAAGGATGCTTTAATCCTCGAATGATGCAACGGGTTGGATGGGGATTAAATGATGGAGCATGGCTGCTTTGGTTTAATATTCCGAACGATTTTATTGTAAGAGGTGCCAACCCATACGATGTATTTCAATGCGTTGGCCCCGATGGCCCATGCACGACTCCCGCGGCAGGAACTATTGAAGGAAAACCCTACCTTTACGGCCCTTGTGGCTCAGCCGATGGCGATATGACAATTATCATAAACGGTAGTTCTGCTCCGGTTTTAATTTGTACGACTGTCAACCAAACATTTGGAGCTGAAAAACTTGATAATTTCTATGGTAATGGTGGCACGAATGACGGACAAGTTGCATCCAACTTGGGTGGACTTGCGAATGTCGAATCTCCTGGATATTTTTTTCAAGGATCCACGCTGATATTAACATTCGCAGATCCTAACTGTGGATATTGTGCAGGAACTGGAACTGGATATGCGTATTCTATTACGGGTGGCATGGGTCCATATTATGTGCCAAGCAATAGTGGCTTAGCTGCCCCAGCGACCGGTAGGCGTGATCTTTCTGCGACATCTTGTGGAGGCGAACCTCGAACTGTCTCAATAATTGACGGTGTTCCTTATGAGGGAATCGACATTTGGTCTGGCTCCTTAAATGAGACAAATGCTCCACTTCATTATGAGCCACTTATCTTGAACTCTCTAATCGAACCTCCAGGTCAGCTTCTTCAAGCTTTTGCACCCTGGATGTGCAATCCATAAACTTGATTTACGAATCCATTGAAAAATGATGAATAAAGAAGGTAATATGAATACTCTGAGCAAAATAAACAAGCAAATTCGAAATTGGATCGGCAGTATTAACTTCCGACTACTTAAAGCGCAACTACTAGATAATGATCTTGACATCGATGGCATGAGGGCCAGGCGATCAGCACAGCTAATCAAAGATATTTTTGAACGTGACCTTCCTTGGATGAAAAGTGAAGAGATTCGCACCGCTGTTGCTGGTTATTTCGGCAATTTATACGAAGCAACTAAGGAACACGAAATGCCTTCAGATGCGCTGAAAAAAACTATTATTGAGCAATTCCAAAGGTTGTATTACTATTCAAGCCAGCAGACTTGGAGAGAAACTTATTACAGAGGGTGCCACGTATACAAGAGCCCAACTGACCTTTGGATTTATCAAGAAATAGTTAATGAAGTAGGACCTAGCCTCATAATTGAGTCAGGTACCAATCGAGGCGGTAGTGCGTATTTCTTAGCTGACCTGTGCGAGACGATAGGAAAAGGTAAAGTCGTAACAATTGATGTTGAAGAGTTCCCAGATCGTCCCATACACGATCGCATTAAATATTTGGTAGGACGCTCCGTGGATAGCGAAGTGATTCGTGAGGTCGAAAAGCTTCTGCCGCTCGACGGGGGTCCGGTAATGGTAATTCTGGACAGCGATCACTCAGCTGAAAATGTTGCCGCCGAGTTAGAGGTCTACTCTAATATCGTGACCCCCAACTCGTATTTGATTGTAGAAGACACAAACATTTGCGGAAATCCTGTAATGCCAAATCTTGTGTCTGGTCCCATGGAAGCAGTCGCTGCGTTTCTATCAGTAACCAGTGATTTTGTTATTGATAAATCAAGGGAAAAGTTCATGCTGACCTTTAACCCATCTGGCTATCTTCGAAAATGCAGCCTATCATAATCCAAAAGTGGGCCTCCAGGCATAGATGTGGGTCAAATTAGGGATTTGTGGCCTCTATTCTTTCATGGGGTAGAACATGTTCAATTGGTCCAAGGCTTAGCATGATGAGACCTAATGCAGCATTAGCAGAATAGCCAATTCTGGGATCATACTACTTAGATTCATCCACAAAGAATTACTCAACATCAAACGTGTGAAGCGGCAAAAGCCCCTAACAATTGCAAAAGCTACAATTGCCAGTCCGATGCTTTTTGCATGTCCTTATACACCAATTGCCGTGTAATCGCTTGGGTTCATTTGATATTCTCCTAAGGATCAGTCAACTAGAAAATGGTGGAAGCTGATGTTGCTGAATATGCTGTGTCCACTGGTGGCCGTCGAAGTATCTACTTTGTGAAGCACCAGAGGGATCTGGGTACCAACCAGCGTTGCTTTTCTGTGGGTAAATTCATCTGCCAGGTAGTTTTGCGGGATAATTATCTACATGAAAGACAAAGAACTTTACGAACAGATTTTAGGTATTGAGCCCCCTTGGAAAGTTGAACGAGTAGAGCTTAATTTGGAAACAAGAGGCGTTGATGTGTATTTAGAACATGCATCAAAGATTAGATTTAGTTGTCCTAAGTGTGACGTTGAGTGTCCTGTTTATGATCACACTGAAGAACGAATTTGGAGGCATTTGGACAGCTGTCAGTTCCATACGTTTGTCCATGCTTCGCCTCCTAGAGTTAAGTGTAAAGATGACGGTGTTCATCAAATAACTTTGCCTTTTGCTGAGCCTAATTCTAGATTTACGATGCTATTTGAACGACTGGCTATTGATGTACTTACCCACTGCGATGTCGATGGTGCAAGAGCAATTT
>JABEUL010000106.1 GCA_013044465.1 Acidimicrobiales bacterium | reverse complement strand
CGAAGTTATGTGTTTTCTTTTTGTATTGTTTCTGCTACCACCAGAATTGCATCTGAGTCAGCTCTAATTTGTTGCACATCATCCCTCGATGCTTGAGATGTTATCCAGGTAGTTTCACCGTTGCGAGTGGCAATAAATCCATCTAGCGTCATTGCCATTTTCAATACAACAAATGGTCTCTTTAACCTCCGTTGGTGAAGATAGCTCCGGAGTTGAAACTTTATTAAATTTTGATGGTCCATATCGGCTTGGCTAACTCCAATCTTGGAATCATCTAAATCTTTTATCCCATTGCCACACACCCTTGGATCACTGTCTAGCACTCCAAAGACTACTTTTGTGATTCCAGATTCAATTATTGCCCGAGTGCACGGCGGAGTACTTCCATAGTGCGAGCAAGGTTCTAAAGTGACATAGATAGTGGCACCTTTTAAATCAATTGCTCTCTCCCGAGCTTTTTTTATTGCTACAACCTCGGCATGATCTCCCTTATATTTTGTTGCACCTACAAGCCAATTGCTTGGGTTTTGCAATTCCCCATTTGGCACGATAACTGCGCCCACCCAAGGATTTGGGGACACTTCTCTCCTGATTTTCCACCCTGCTGCAATTGCAAGATCCATTGGATCTCCTAGAGCATCTATCACGGATGAGGATCTCCAGGGTCAACTAAGAGAGACAGCGCGTGGGATAAAACATTGATAATTGCCTCAATCGATTCAATTGCGCCCTTTTTGGAGCCCGGGACATTGATAATGAGTGTCGAACCAATACATCCTGCCATTCCCCTTGAAAGAGGGCCAAGGGGGGACGCTTGCCGCATAGCTTCTGCCAGTCCCGGAGCTTGTCTTTGGATAACTTTAAGGGTCCCCTCTGGGGTCTGATCTCTTTGTGAAAATCCCGTTCCACCCGTAGTGACTATTAATCCTTCGAACTGCTCGCTCATGGATAGAAGCGCACTTGCCACACTTTCAACACCATCTTGTATAACATTTAAATCCACAACCATAAAGCCATTTGACTCTAAATACTGAGTAATCAAAGGTCCGCTTAGGTCTTCGCGGTCTCCTTCAAATGCACTATCAGAAACTACTAATACCTTTGCGAGGAACACTTCAACTCCCGCCCGTAATGGGAACTGGCTTTATTTCGTCATTTCCACTAGCCTCACCCAGAGCTTGCAAGATCGAGTTCTTCAACACCCGAGCTGCCTCCCAAGGCCTATCTTTTCTAAATATTGAAGTTCCTGCCACAAAAGTATCGGCGCCAAAAAGGGCACTTTGAGGTGCGGTGTTGTGATCGATTCCACCATCTACTTCTACAAATACATTGAGTGAGTTATTGGTAATAAAATCCCTGGCCTGCCTTATTTTAGGCAAGACCCCCGCCATAAAGGACTGCCCTCCAAAACCTGGAAAGACAGTCATAATGAGAATCATATTGATGCTGTCCATATACGGGATCGCTTTTTCAAAGGGAGTGTCGGGATTAAGCGCAAGACCAACTTCCATCCCTAATCGTTTAGTCTCATAAATGGCCTCTTCCACAGACGGGACTTCTAAGTGCACGCTACAGGAATTGGCACCCGCTTGAAAAAATGGATCTAAAAACTCAAGCGGCTCTTCTACCATGAGATGACAGTCAAAAAACATCCCCGTATGCTTTCGCAGCGATGCCACAACTGGTGGACCAATTGTCAAATTCGGCACAAAATGACCGTCCATTACATCTAGATGCAAAAGATCTGCTTCACCGGCAATCTCACCAACTTGCTCAGCCAAAGAGCCAAAATCAGCGGCTAAAAGGGAAGGCGCAATTCGAATCATGCAATTATCCTAGTTAACAATAAGGGCTTCACTTGATTTAGCTCCTCTAGATGCTCCCCTGTACCAAGTTTTGGCATCCATCTGCCTCTTTCCACTTGGCGTGACTTCAAGAAGTTCTAGCACCCCATTTTGAACCCTTGTGGCAATGCGGTTATCTAAATTCATCACTGACCCGATGGGAAAGTCTTGCATAAAAGCACAGAGGCTTCTCTCGCCAATGGCTGCTTTGTCAATCCTCAATCTGTCACCACCGCATTCAAGCCAAGCTCGCCCCAATCTAGTTAAGCGTTGAATTCGGTTTATATCATCGTTAAGATTTAGCCTAAGTACTGATTTGTCGATCTTGGGCGCATAGGATGCATCCCCCACTTGGGCCTTTGGCTCACCTAAAGAGTGATTAGAAAAAGTGAAAGTTTCTCCTGCATCAACCATGTGGTCCTTTAGAATTTTGAGTCCTAGAGTGCCAAGTCTTTCCATTATTTCATTTACATTTTCGTCCTTTGAGATCTCAGTTTCATAACTGTCATAGACCCCACCTGCATCGAGTTCATCTACAACTTCCATGAGCGAAACTCCTGTATGAGAATCGCCATTTAGTACTGCCCACTCAACAGGAGCGGCTCCCCTGTATCTGGGAAGCTGGGAAAAATGAATATTGACCATCGGAATTCTATTAAGAATCTTTGGTGGAATGATTTTCCCAAATGCTACAACTATCCCAAAATCGATGTCGGCACTCAAATCATCAAGACTGTAGACACATTTCAATCCAGACTCTGATGCAATTTCTTCTACCGGGGTTGGAACAAGTTGGCTCCCCCTGCCTCGACGCTTTTTTTCCCTTGTGGCCACTTGGACAATCGGAGCTTTGGCTTCTATTAGTCCTGAAAGTATTGACGCTGAAGTTTGATTGGAACCTAGAAAGGCAATATTTCGTGCCAGGAAATCATCTGGAATCAAATCAGAGACCTCTGGTTGATTTGGCAGTACTTTCTTCCTCTTTGATTGGCTCTCCCATTGCCATAGCTCTCAGTGTCGATTTAGCTTGTTTTAATTGGTCCTTGTCTAAGTGCTCTAGAAGTAATTTTCCATCTAAGTGATCTAGCTCATGCTGCATTAATCGGCCAAAAAGATCGTCGGCCTCATAAGAGACTTCGTTGCCGTCAAGATCAAAACCTTTTACATGGACCAACCTTGGCCTAACAATTGGCCAGTGCAAACCGGGAACAGAAAGACAACCTTCTTCATACTCCCACTCACCTTGAGATTCAACAATTTCTGGATTAATGAGAACATCAAATACATCTTCACCCTCTAGGTCCCAGATAAATATTCTCTTATCGGCTCCAATTTGATTTGCAGCCAGCCCAATGCCTGTCTCGCTATAGCGCAGGGTATCTTTCATATCCTCAATCAGATGTGCCACCGAGCCATTGATGTCGGCTACTTCAGTGGATTTCAATTTTAAAATGGGGTCGCCATATGTCCGAATTGCTCGAATTGTCACATTTTTATGGTACTAAGAATATCTAGGGTGTCGGCAACATCTTGGTGCATTCTTGCTATGAGGCTCTCCCGATTATCGAATTTGAGGTCATCTCTGATCTTCTTGACAAGGTGAACCTGGATTTTCTTCCCATACAAATTACCGTCAAAATCAATGATAAATGTCTCAAAACTGACCTCAGCGCCCTCTAAAAATGTGGGTCTAGTGCCAACTGAAGTAGCACTTGGGATCAATTTACCATCTCCCAAATCAACAAAAGTTGCATATACGCCATTCCCAGGGATCACAATTGTGGGATCAAAAACTAAATTTGCGGTGGGAAATCCAAGTTCCCTGCCTCCTCGACTATCGCCTTTTACCACCTCGCCACTAAAGAAAGGCAATCTCCCGAGCATTATGCTGACCTGTTCAATATCACCGACTGTTATTAATTTCCTTATAAGAGTCGAGGAGATTATTTCATCGAAATTTTCACTTCCGGTTACTTTCTTAACCAAGTCGTATCCGATTGTCAAGAAGCCAAACTCGCCCCCCATGGAAATCAAAGTTGATACGTCACCTTTTCTGTCTCGCCCAAATCTGAAGTCTTGGCCAACCATCAACAACTTTACTTTTAACTTATCAACAAGTACTTCACTGACAAAATCTTCGGCACTTTGGTATGACCACTCCTTGGAAAATGGGATTACCACCACATGGTCGACCCCTAAAGATTCAATTAATGAAATCTTGTCATCCAAACTTGTAATCATTTTGGGAGCCAAATCTGGAGAAAGAACATTTGCGGGGTGCTGGTCAAATGTCAAGACAACTGATGGCAGCGATAACTCCTTTGCTCTTTGTGCCAAATTCAAAATAAGCTCCTGATGCCCACGGTGGACTCCGTCAAAAACGCCAATAGTGACTGCGCTTGCAGTCATATCAGGTGCCTCAGGAAGGAATGTAATGCTCATTGCTTTAAGAATTAATCGCTAACTTGCAAGTACGACTGCAGGTTTTGCTTTATCTAATCCTACTGCCTCATAGATAGCCACTAAGTTTCCACTCTCAGCAAGTACGGCCCATGGTCCATCCCCCACTGCCTCCAGTTCTACTTTGGCCACTGGAGCACCGTGGGTCACTCTGTCTAAAACCGACTTTGAAGGAGTCACCGATGGCAAAAATGAAAGTGCTTGGGCTGGTGAGATGAGATGCCCAAGTGTCAGATCACCAACTTTCGTAGCCCTATCTACGTCAAATTGGCCAATGGATACACGCCTTAAATTTCTTAAATACGCTCCTCCGCCAAGGGAGACACCTAGATCATTTACTAGGGTTCTCACATAGGTCCCGGCAGAACAGGTGACACTAAAGGGGAAAACTAAAGGCTCAATCTCATCTTCAATTATAAAATCGGAAACTGTGGCCTTTCTAGGTGGCCTTTCTACCTCAATTCCCTTTCTGGCGAGTTCATACATCCGCACTCCATTAATCTTCACTGCTGAAACCATCGGCGGTATCTGAGAGATTTCACCCGTTAAACCCACGACTCCTTGTCGAACTTCTTCCAAAGTGACGCCTGACATGTCAAATGACGCCACAATCTCGCCCGAGGAGTCCTGGGTGTCTCTAGATTCACCCAAAACCATCTCGCCGACATAAGTTTTAGGTAATGCTGACAAAAACCTAAGAAGTCTAGTCATTTTCCCAAAACCCACCAAGAGAACGCCTGTGGCATCGGGGTCCAAAGTGCCTGCATGGCCAACTCTACGTTGTGCAAAAATCCGTCTTAAGGAAGCCACAACGTCATGGGATGT
>JABEUL010000105.1 GCA_013044465.1 Acidimicrobiales bacterium | reverse complement strand
TTTAGATGAGATGCGGCATGATCTGGAAGATCTAGCGAATAAGGAAGTAGTTGTTAGATGCGAAGAAGTCCCATCCACTAAAGAAGTCTTAGACGCGGTTAGCCACCTCACGGAGCTCATGTGGACTAGACGGCAAAGCGAGAGAGAATATCTGAGGTTACGTCTCGGTCTGGGAACTTTAGAATCCAGGACGGAGATAGAGGTACCTGACAGCGTCTCTAAGCGTGAAGAAGGCTACGAAGATATTTTTAAGCTGATTTCGGATTTTACATTTATAGACAACGTGCCAATAATTGCCGATCTGACAGTGTCTCCTTCTATAGGTGTAGCAGCTAGTGACCAAGCAGGTGATGACATTGTAAGGTCACTCCTGCTGCAGCTTTGCGGGCTTCACTCTCCAGCCGAGGTGGTGCTTGTTTGTTTAGCACCTTTAGAGAAAAATGTGGATTATGACTGGCTTAAATGGCTGCCGCATGCTTCATCACCTTCAAGCCCAATTGAAGTTAGCCACTTGGCCTTTGGGCAAGCTTCTTGTCTCGATCTAATAGCAAGTCTTGAAGACTTAATCGAGCAGCGAGTTTCGGAAAAGGATAATAAGGGTAAAGTTAATGTAGATATCGTCGCGCTTATATTAAATGACGCACCTGTGGAGAGAAGCAGAATTGTGCAACTAAGCGAGAGGGGACTTGCCGCCAATGTTCATATCATTTGGCGATCCCCAACGCTTTCACAGCTGCCTGCTTCTTGCAGAACTTACATTGAATTAGATTCAACTAGCCCGAATCCTAAGGCGGTCTTTGTTGATCAAGGGCGAACTATTAACCTAGTTAACTACGAAAGATCCGAGCTAGATTCAGCAAAGGATTTTGCCCAAAGGCTAGCTCCTGTGTATGACTCTGGTGCTAAGGTAGACGACGAAAGTGACCTGCCTGCCTCGGTTTCATTTGTGTCACTGGTGGGATCGAAGCTTGCGACATCTCCTGAGCAGGTGATTGAACGCTGGAGAGAGAGCAATTCAATTACAGATCGTAGTGGCAACGCTCCACAGCGACGCCACAAGGATAACTCGCTTCGAGCACTAGTTGGACAAAGTGCGACGGATGCCTTTTATATTGATTTGCGTACTCAAGGTCCTCATGCACTGGTGGGAGGAACAACTGGAGCTGGAAAAAGTGAGTTTTTGCAGTCTTGGATAATGGGTATGTCACTTGCGCACTCTCCCGACAGAGTGACATTTTTATTGGTTGATTATAAAGGCGGTTCAGCATTTGGCGACTGTGCCAAGCTTCCTCACACTGTTGGAATGGTCACGGATCTAAGCGAACACCTTGCCAGACGTGCACTTGTTTCGCTTGTGGCTGAGCTTCGCTATAGGGAACATATTCTAAATCGCAAGAAGGCAAAGGACTTACTTGAACTAGAGAGAAGGGGTGATCCCCAATGTCCGCCTAGCCTCGTGATTGTGATTGATGAGTTCGCTGCGCTTGTAAGCGAACTTCCCGAATTCGTTGATGGCGTTGTCAATGTTGCCCAGAGGGGAAGATCACTGGGACTTCACCTAATACTGGCCACTCAACGGCCAGCTGGGGTAATAAAGGATAATTTACGAGCAAATACAAACCTTAGGGTTGCACTTAGAATGGCTGATGAGGCAGACAGTACTGACGTCTTAGGTGTCCCCATAGCTGCATCATTCGATCCTTCCATCCCTGGGAGAGGAGCGGCAAAACTTGGACCTGGCAGGTTGGTAAACTTCCAAGCTGCCTATGTCGGGGGCCACACTGCAATCGTTCCACCACCACCGAAAATTCTAATTGAAGAGTTAAAAGCAGGTCAAGGTCGAATATGGGAAGAAGTCGAGGACTTCCAAGCTCCAGAAGCTACCCTTGGTCCAAATGATATAAAGAGACTTGTAAGCACAATATCTACAGCTTCAAATACCGCAGGAATTGAAAATCCCAGAAAGCCTTGGTTGCCAGAGTTGGCGCCAATTTACGAGCTTGGACTTCTTGAGACAAAACGGCTAGATAGTGAACTAGTCTTTGCAGTTTCAGATCTGCCAGAAAGCCAGGACCAGCCAACCGCTGCTTTCTACCCTGACCTCGATGGGAACATGATTATTTACGGAACTGGCGGATCTGGCAAAAGTACTACTCTTCGCACTCTGGCAATCTCTGCAGGATTCGGTATTCGAGGGGGTCCATGCCATGTCTATGGCTTGGACTTTGGCTCTAGGGGCCTCACGGTTTTGGAGGATTTGCCCCACGTCGGATCAATTATCGGCGGAGATGATATCGAGCGAACAGTCAGGCTGCTCAGAGAAATTAGAAGTGAAATAGATGCCAGAGCACTTCGGTATGCAAAAAGTCAGGCAGCAACTTTGTCTGAGTATAGAAAGCTTGCTGACAAAGCAGATGAACCACGCATAATTATTCTGATCGACGGGATTCAGGGATTTCGTCAAGTCTATGAAGGTACTGATAAGCAGAAATGGTTTGACGTGCTGCTTAGTATCGCAACTGACGGAAGACCGGTAGGGGTTCACCTTCTTGTGACAGGAGACCGACCTGCTGCACTTCCTTCTTCACTTGCATCCACTATGCAGCGAAAGCTTGTGCTTAGAATGGCTAGCGAGAATGATTTAGGAATGTTGGGAGTTCCACTCGATGGCTTCGCTTCAGAGTCACCACCAGGTAGAGGTTACTTGGACGGATGTGAAATTCAGGTAGCTGTTCTTGGTGGAACTGCAAATCTATCGGAGCAGTCAGTCGAGGTCAAGAGACTATCTGTTGCAATGGAAAAGGCCGGAGTATCAAAAGCACCTGAGATCGGAAGACTATCAGATCAGATTAGATTAAGTGAACTCGTAAGTGAAACTAAGGGAGAACCGATAGTTGGAGTATTTGAAGAGTCGCTGTTACCAGCGGCAATGCCGACTAGTGGAACATTTTTACTCTCCGGTCCACCTGGATCTGGAAGAACTACTTGTTTAGCCACCCTAGCTCAAGCAGTAAAAAATTGGAATCATCAAGCCAAACTCGTTTAC
>JABEUL010000012.1 GCA_013044465.1 Acidimicrobiales bacterium | reverse complement strand
GTAAATGGCATTAAGAGCAAGGACTCAAAATCTGGGGATTCCAACGATGCTATTGGAGACAGATTAAATCGTGAAGAAGCCCAGGCCAGAATCGAGAAATTCAAAAAAGAGATCGAAGAGGAGATTAGACGGCGGCTCGTAGCTGATAGGGGACGCAAGGCCATGGCAAAAACTCTGCGTAAGCCTCTCCCTGAAGACATTGATGTTATGCATGCTTCCCGAGAAGAAATGGTCCAACTCAAGCACGCAGTTGCTCCACTGGCGAGAAAGCTGGCTTCTAGATTAGCCATGCGAAGGCGCCATAAAAGGAAAGGCCCCCTGGATTGGAGGGCAACGATGAGAGCTTCCCTTGCAATGGGAGGAGTGCCTGCTGAACCTAAATTCAAACATCCAAGACAGGCAAAACCAGATATTGTAATACTTTCAGATATTTCCGGATCAGTAGCGTCGTTTGCCAGATTTACTCTCCAGTTGGTGTATGCACTCTCGGGGCAGTTCTCAAAGGTGAGAAGTTTTGTTTTTATAGATGGTATTGATGAAGTTACAAGTTTTTTTGAAACAAGTGATGATGTTATGCATGCATTGCATCGAATAAACACTGAAGCAGACGTAATGTGGCTCGACGGCCATAGCGACTATGGTCATGCATTCACAGAATTTTTGGGCAGATGGCCCGACGCCATTGGTGCGAGAACCTCGGTACTGATCCTAGGGGATGCCCGGAATAACTATCATGCTACGCAGTCCTGGGTATTAGAGGAGATTGCCCAAAAGGCAAAGCATCTATACTGGCTAAATCCAGAACCCAAGGCATACTGGGGAAGCGGAGACTCTGTTGTTGGTGAGTATGGCTCATTCTGTGATGGAGTGCATGAAGTGCGGACACTAAGACAGTTGGAGAAATTTGTAGGGAGTTTAGATTGAGCGCCGAGTACAAAGAGACTAAGCTGACCCTCATCCGCCACGGGGAAAGTCAATGTAACGTCGATGGAATAATCGGAGGTGAGTCAGGCTGTACGGGACTTTCAAGACTTGGTCACGAACACGCCAAGGCCCTGGGTGAAAGAGCACTGAAAACTGGGGAGTTTGACGAAGTGGAAGTTTTTATATCCTCGACGCTTCCAAGGGCCATAGAGACTCTAGATCATCTTATCGATGCACTTGTTGAACGTTCAAAAATAAGAGGAGCAGATTTCGATCCTACAATCGAGAAAGTTTCCGACCTAGTTGAAATGCAACCAGGTCAAGCAGACGGCATGACATGGGGCGAGTTCCTGGAAAAATACGGGGCGCATGATTTCCGTCAGGATCCACATAAACCAATAGCTCCAGGAGGCGAAAGCTGGGCAAGTTTCATGCAAAGAGCCTCTGATGCGCTAGAGAAAGTCGCCTCTGAACACGCTGGAAAATCAATAGCAATTGCATGCCATGGCGGAGTGATCCAGGCATCAATGGTGAATTTTTTAGGTCTAGATAACTATGGAGCCAGAGCGGGACTAAGGCCAGACTACACCTCACTGACAAAATGGGCTGGTGGACCCGGTGAGTGGAGACTCGTGCGCTATAACGATATTTCGCATCTAATCGGGCTTGATTTAAACAGTTCTAAGTAGTTCTGTAACCGCTAGTTTTGCATTAAGTGAGCGGCATCCTCTGAGCCAGTGCCATTGGCTGCAGCCTAGCTGCTTTCTCTGTTGGCAGGTAATTTTGATTAGATATTGGTCGCAATGACGAATGATAGATTCTTATGCGACTAGTAATAAATTACTAAATACATGAGATGCATGGAAACTTTTATTATCTCTACGAGTAGCTAGTAAATGTAAGAAGCAGTAACGATTTTGGGAATTGATGAAATATTATATTTTTAAATGGATGACCTCTAATTGTCCCTTATCTGACGAAGTATAGAGCGATCAGTTATCTGGTGATCGTTAGCAAGTAAGTGAGATCGAAACAAGATTTGATTTAATATTTCGTCGTCATCGATTGGTGTTGCTAACCAATTACCTTCCCAGAGGTCCTGCTTTTTCTTAAGTCCAGTTGTGTTGAGTGAGATCCACTTGCCTGGGGGGTCCATACGCACATTAGCTGTTAGTAGATCGATGAAGTATGTGCCAAAAGAACCAGATGCCATAACATGTCGTCCACTTAGTTTGATGCGGTCATCAAACTCGCCTCTTGTGATCAAGAATGATATCAATTCAGATCGCTGCGTGACAACCTCGTCTAATCTTCCATGTGAAATAGTTTCCCAGTATTGGGAAAGCTGACTCACATTTGCGAACCTCTCGAGCCAAATTGGATCAGTGGCTACATTGCATATTGTCACAAATAGAGAAAGATCACGAAAAGTCTCAGAAAATACCACCTTTGGAATACCCGAGATAGGAAGTGGTGAACGGGAGTGGTCATCAATTGGCATGAATACAACTCTTGAGGTAGTGCACAGGTCTTGGATAAGGTTTTTGTCATCTACATCAAGCATGGCCAAAGACCATTCAGCCTGGACTCCGAACTCCGGAAAAACTTTGATAGTAGTGGATACCTGGCCACCATCCCAGGATCCAGAAAGAAAGCCTCCTGACCATTTCCGCATGCGAGCCAGTGCGTAGAATTGGCGAAAATTAATTATATGCCCAGCGAACCGGTTCGAATATAATTCGGTATCAATCTCGACTTTGTCCGGCAAAAATACCTCTCGCCAAACTTGGCGAATCGGCTGTCTTACATTTAGCGAAGTCATCATTTGGCGTAGTTCTCTAACTTCTGAAATGTCAGATTCCACGGGATGCCAAATTCTGACAAACCCATCCTGCACCTCTCGTATTCCATTTGGGGTCACGAAAATCCCAGCGCCATCCCTTGAGGGAAGGCCGATGAAGCTGTCGCCATTTAGGGCATTTACTTCCCAGAGGAGGCGAATGGAGAACCAACTAGTTAGAGGGCCCATAACGCACCGTTGGTGAAAATCGTAAATCGACCATTTACGCAGTGAAACTAGCAAAGATTCCAGGCGGTTTCGCTCGCTAGCAGCAGCTTTACTAAAGTCCTCTACAAGTACTTTTAATTCAGGAGGTTGTTCACCTATCCCTGCTCCTGGCTGCCATTTCATCTTTACAGTATGTTTGTCATCTAGTGAAAGCTCTGCCACTCCGGTATCAGTAATCACACGGGCAATTCCTTTTTCATCTAGGCCTAAGTCCGGAACTGATTTTTCTATTAAATCATCAATGGCCATTCCTTGTGCAGCTGACATACTTTCAAGGCCGCTTCGAATCCTTTTCAATATAGTTTTGTTCGCTGTAGTGTAAGAAATTGTTAACAAAGATGCGCCAGCCTCCTTGGTTCCGATTAGAGATAGGACTTGGAAGCAGGCGTTTGGTACTTTCTCGCCGGTGACGGGTGTTCGTCGTAGTGTCCGCCCCAATGAGCCGGCAAGGCATTTGATGGCAATATGTTGCAGTGTTGGGATAACCCAATCCTCATTAATCGATAAAGTCGACCATACCAGACCTCTCACCAAGTTAGCGTTAGTTAGGTCCAACAGCAGATCGTGGGGTCCAAAATCTGTCATGAACTTCAACGGCTTGGTATCAACTAAGAGTTGTAATAAGGTGCGGACTAGATTTATTTTATGGTCCTGTGCATTTAACATGTCATTAGTTACCTTGATCCAGCTAGATGATGGTCGAGCAGAAGTGACTTTCGAGCAACGTTCAAGAAATAATGG